>NZ_JBLZRT010000036.1:0-61888 GCF_048564745.1 Microcystis sp. | reverse complement strand
GAAGTGCCGCCCCCAAACCCCCCGCGCATTAGTTTTTCGGTGGGATGCTTACACGCGGCTGCTGATACATCTGTAATAATTTAAGAGTCACTCTTGCAAGTGGAGTGACTCTCCTGATATGTAGCCTCTACTCAAGGGATTTATTCTGATTGAAGAATTGGCGTTATTTTAGCTTCTATTTTCCAGTCAAGGGACAGGTTTTGGGGTTTATGGGGTTTTAGTTCAATTTCCCCACTTCATCATTCATAATTCCCTTACAGGGTTTGGTAAGCTTTGAGGGTGGCAGTTTTGACGCTTTCGGGGACGAGGGGAAAGGTAGTTAATATATGTTGAAATTCTGTTAGGGTTAATTCATACAAGTGGGCAACTATTGCATCTAATTTCGCTCTAATTGCCATTCTTTCTGCTTCTTCTGTGACTCCATTTTTATGGGAACCTATCCCCACTTCTTTCGCTAATTGCTCAAATTCTTCTGTAGTACAAATCAATTTTGCCGCATTTTCTACTATCTCCTGAAAGTATTTATCTCTCTCTTTTAGTCGGGGGATTTTCAGAGAACACATAAAATGTATATCACAATGGGCAGTTATTCTTTGTCTAATTTGATAATCATTAACAAATGAATTAAAAAGGGTAGCGATATAAATTGTAACCTTGTAAGGAAGAATATTTTTAACAGTTTGGGCAGTATCAGCACAAAATCTATTTTTAGGTAAAATACAAGCAATTAGACTTCTTTGGTCTGTATTACGGGCAATTCTTCGATGCACTAAACGATAGTCTTGATAGGATAGTTTTTGACCTTTATCTTCTTGTTTTCCTAAAATTTTCTTTCTTCCCTCATCTAAATCAATCCAATATTTAGGTGCAGCTAAATTATTATTAAATTGATGAAACATATTTCCCTGTATTAATGGTACACAATTATGAGTAGGGACTTGTTTAAATAAATAACTATCATTAGTCATGTGAAGTTCTTGAGTTAACTTGAGATTCCATGTATCGGGAAGGGTTTCCCCTAGCAGGGGAAAATGAGACATTTTTTCAGCGATATGAATATCTATATCTTGTTTAAATTCCATTACCGAGAGGGAATCGGGGGATAGTTTGCGGATTAAATCGACGCTAATTACTAAACTATCTTTATGGGGAAAACGTTGTAATTCCTCAACATCGTGACGCATAAATTCCACAGGAAAGGAAAGAGTTTGTTTATTTTTCTCAAAAGTTAGAATGACAAACTTAAAGCGACTATCTACACCTTCAAAAATTGTTTTACGATTTTCAAAACAAAATAATCCTGTCACATTTGTCTGAGAAAATAACATTTCTCGCAGTTGTTTGGTTCCTAAATCGGTATAAATTCCACTGGGAATAACTATTCCACATTCTCCCCGGGGATGGAGGAGATTAAAACATTGTTCAACAAAAAGCTTATAGAGATTAATATCCGTCCCTTGCTTTTTACCATTGACAATAGAGATTTGATTTTTATATTGTTCCGAGGAACGAAAATAGAGACTAACGTGGGGGTATTGACTTTGATATTCTAACCATGCTTGAGCGATTTCGGGATTAGTTAACAGTTTTTTCTGTTCCTTTTCAAACGTCTTGATGTCCATTTTATTTTTAGTCACCAAGTCGCTATGCTGAGAAAAAAATTCTTTCGCTTGGGGTTTAAAGACTTCCCAGGGGGGATTGGTGATAATCACATCAAAACCACCTTTTTCTGTAATCAGTTTATCGAAGTGATAACCCCAGTGGAAGGGTTTCAGGGACTGCATATCAGAGAGAGTTAATAAACGTTTCTTTGCTTTTCCCGTTAATTGTGCGGATTCGTACTTAATTGACAACTTACCGCTAAACTCATCTAAGAGAATTTGGTTTAATTTCTGCACCGATTCGCGGTTGACATCCTCGATGTGGTTGCGTAACATCTGGAGACGGTTTTCTTGGGGGGTTCCCTGCACTTCTCCCAACCGAAAAGCGTGTTCTTTGTATAATTCAATACTGCGATTTTTTTCCGCGAGAATTGCCTGATAATTTTGCGCGGTGAGGGTTTGCAGAATGTTTTCCTCTCCCATGAGATTAAAACTTTTTTCGTCCACGCGAATTAACCCGATGAGGGAATTTCCCGACATGATATTAAAATCAATATTCGGTAAGGGTTCCAATTCTGTCACCGATTGTGCGGCAGCAACTAAAGCGAGAAATAAACGCAGTTTTGCGATTTCCGTCGCTTCCTCCATGATATCGACACCATAGAGGTTATCGGAAATAATTCTTTTTTTGATGTAATATCCGAGGGAGGGATGGGATTTTCTTACCTCTGTTAACCACTGTTTTAATTTACTGTCTCCCCGTAGTTCAATTGTCCCAATCACCGCGCTATAAATTCCGATTAATGTCTTCATCGCAGCCACTAAAAAAGCACCGGAACCACAGGCAGGGTCTAAAATAGAAAGCTGGGGAAGAATATCTTCAATCAGAAGCTGACAGAGGGGAGAATCGAGATTAATTAGTAGTTCAGAAATACTGGCAAATTGTTTGCGGGGATAATATTGATTGCTTCTCTCGACAATCCATTTATTAATCGTCCTATCACAGAGATATTCAGTAATCTCCGGACGGGTATAGTAAGCACCGAAAGCTTTTTGGTTGATATACTTTTCAAAGATATATCCCAAAACATCGGGGTTAATTTCGTCATCGCTTCCCCCCGGAGTGTCGTCAAGGTTCCAAGAGTAACGGGAGAATAAATCGAGGATATTCTCAAATGCTTGGTCATCAATACAAATGTTTTGATAAAGATTTTCGAGGGGATGTTGGAGAAATAATCCTCCGTTAAGATATTTGACTTTTCCCACCAATGCAGTTACTGTCTCATCTCGTTGGGATTCCGGTTGAGCGAATGCTTGAAAAAAGAGGGTTTGCAGAAACTGACGATAAAATAAATTTTTCCCGCGTCGTTGACTTGCTTGTAATTGGTTTTGCAGATAGTTGAAGTCGTTATCGATAAATCCCTTGCGCTGCAGGAAATAGACGAACATTAAACGATTGAGAATAACCGAAGTGTACCATTTTCGATCGCTTTCTCGATCGATTCCTTGGATAAAGGGGAGGAACTGTAAATGCTCTCGCTGAAATTCCTGATAAAATTTCTTGGTAATCTTTTCGATATCGAAACCTTTTTGTAAGCGATGGGCCACCTCCACCACGGAGGGTTCCCCATCTTCAAAGTCGGTGATATCGAGGACTAATTCCGCTAGTTTACCGAGAAATAAATCTCCCGGTTGTCCTTTTATATAAAGATGGTCACGGATATAACTTTTACTTCCCTCTCTTTTTACCCAGTACCATAAACTGCGTGTCCGTCCCCCATCGACGAAAATTAGCAGATTTTCGGCAATTCTTTCGATAACTTGCTGGTGAATGTCCCGACGAAGTTTCGCATCGGGTATATCGGTAGTTGTCACCTCTAATACTGCTACTCCGGACACTTCCGCAATCCGTTGACAGGGATATTCTTGATTGTCAACGGTGATACTAACAGTTTTTTTTGCGCGAGGATGAGACCATCCCAATTCCTCGATAAACAGTTCCCCAAATTGGAAGTTAGATAATAAGTCACGAGTCCGGGAGAAGTTGAGGGACATAATAGACCTCTTGGAAATATTAAAAATTGTTGTTAGGGTTAGGAGTCAAAAGGTTTGATCCCCCTAAATCCCCCTTGATAAGGGGGACTTAAGAGGGTTGAAATAAACCCAAGGAACAAATAATCTGAGGTTCTTGGGTGGATTCTTGTGGGTGAACAATACAGAGATCGTTATCTTTATATAAAGATACCAGTAAGTCTGCCAATTGTCGGTCACTGATGCCGGTTCTTAAACCACGATTTAAGCGATCGAGAGCCGACTGTCTGAGGGGATAATGATACAATTGGTCGAGAGCCTTGCATAAATCCTCATGAGCAAATAGATCATCCTTACTATCTTGAGAATACCTTTTTAAGCGCTCGTAGGTCTTAAATTTTGCTCCCGTCAATCGTCCCAATTTAGATCCGGAGTTGTTTTCCTCCTCCGCAATTAATTCTGTACCTTTTTGTACTAATTGATGGTGTTGGGGATGGGGGGGAATGGCCGGGGTTTGGGGATGACAGGCAGCGGACCGTAAAATAGTTAATTGGGATTGAGTCACACTATTTCCCTGCTTATCAATCCATGCTAAAGCATCATTCCCCCCGGCAGTTTTTAGATACACCATGACTCCCTCCGGATGGGTTGCTGTCCCACTATGGCAACGGGTAGAATAAACCACCGGCGGCAGATCCTCTATGGTATGTTTTAAACTAGGGTCAACTTCGATCGCATTTTTCCAAATTTGATACGCTTCCGAGGTTAAATCCACTTCTTGATCCTCCTCCTCATCGATAACCTCAGATTTTTCATGATACAGATCTAATAAAGTCTGGTTATCCATCTCCTCCTCAAAAAATACCTCATCGGTCCCCACCACGTCCGCATTCTCTCGCAGTCTTTGAGATAGTCTCGTCCGCAGTTTAATAATTCTCTCCACTCCCTCCGCAGGTAAAAAGGAATAACAGAGAATCTGACTTGCTTTTTGACCGATTCTATCTACCCTTCCGGCCCGTTGAATCAGGCGAATAATTGCCCAGGGTAGGTCATAATTAACGATAATGGCACAATCCTGTAAATTTAACCCTTCACTCAAGATATCCGTCGCAACCAAGACTCGTATTTCTTCCCCCACTTGCTGAGAATTACTGCGGGGACTAAAACGATGGACCATTTCCGCAGGATTAGCAGAGTTTCCCGTCACTCCCGCAATCTTATCCACTCCCCGATTTTGCAACTGAGTGACTAAATAACTGACTGTATCGGCAAATTGGCTAAAAATTAACACCTTTTCTCTGGGATGATTCTCCTCTAACAGCTGCCATAACTTCTCTAGCTTTTCGTCGGTCTCCGGCTGCCAGGTCCCACAGGTTTGCAATAATGCTATTAAAGCCAAGGCATCGGATTTTAGGTCTTTTTTCAATGCGGGTTTAAACACCTCGGGGTTAATCCACTGAAAGCGCTTGCGATAATCACCGCTATACTTTTGATACACTTGTTCGGCTCTTTTTTGATACTCTTTTTCTAACCCGGTTATCCCCCCAGTCTCCTCGGTTTCTATACTTTCATCTTCTCCCTGAGTGACTAAATCCTCATCCAGATAACGAGTGTCTAACAAAGCTGGATCCTGACTCCCGATGGGAAGGGGTAAATTCTTGGCCATGGCATGAAGGAAAATATAGTTACGGAGAATATGACGGTCAAGGGATTGCAGGAAAGCATACCCCCCACTCTCCAAACGTTTAAATAAATTCGTCCGACAAAAACCCATTAATCTTTTACCCGCACGGGATAGACTTTTTAAGATGGTTTCTTCCTCTCCTGTCCCTTTGCATCCTTTAATTAGATAATTTCCCAATCCGTAACGGGGTAACTTCAATCCGTTGAGAGTTATCACCACTGCTTCCGAATATAAACGCGCATAAACCGAGTCTTGTAGGTCAAACTTGATTGTCTTTAGTTGTCGTTGGGGAAGATAAACCCTCGACCCATCAGCAAATTTTAGATACCGACGACCCTGTTCGTCTTCTGTAGCATAATTATTTTTGATAAAACCGCGAGTCCGTCTAATCATATAGAGACGCATTAAGTCTCTCCAGTCGTCGGGAGAGTCACTTTTTTCAAAGGCTGCTAGGGACCTAACCGCAGATTGGTATCTGCGATTAAATTCGATTTCTCCTCCCAGAGATTCTAGTAGTCTTTCGGGACGAATTCCGAGATTAGTATCCTCTTGAATGAATAAACGCAGTTGATTGGACAGGTCAAGATAGTTTTTATTGTAGGGAGTCGCAGTCAAGAGAATACAGCGACTTTCATTGGTGTTAATGTACTCCTGTATCACCCGATAACGTTTACCCTCCCGATTGCGTAGGTTATGACTTTCATCGATAATTACTACCCGATAGCGCCGCAGATTGGGTAATTCCTGTATAACCTGACTTAAGGGGATAATTTTCGCTCTTAATTTGTATTTATAGCTGTAATCCTCCCACATGGTTAGGAGATTTTTCGGACAAATAATTAAGATTTCTAAATCGTAGTCTTCCTGCAAAATATATGCTAGAATGGAAGCGATGCGCGTTTTTCCTAACCCCACCACGTCGCCAATTAGTACCCCACCGCGTCTTTGCACATAACGAGCGGCAATTTTAATGGCCGATTTCTGAAAATCTAGTAAGTCTTGGTCAAACTGTCGGGGAATTTTGTATTCTGCTAAACCGGCTCTCGCTTCAAAGGAAAGATGGTAGGCTATTTTTAAATAGATATGATAGGGGGGAATCAGACTTTCCCGGGCCCAACTTTCGTTAATCACCTTGACAATATCCTCGGATATATCCCAACACCAAGCATCAAACCAACGATCATTAAACCACTTTTGTAGTTTGGCACAAGCATCGTGATCAAGGACATCAATATTTAATTCTCCCTGCTGTTGTAATCCCGCAAAAGTTAGATTACTACTGCCCAAAAATCCCACCGTTGGGTTATTGACATCCTGTCGATGAATAAGGTATAATTTAGCATGGAGATTATAGCCCAAAAATAAGCGAATTACTAGCTTCCCCGATTGAATTTGTTTCGCCAAACGTTGCAAAGCTGCCTGATCTCGATTGCTAGGATTCCCCCAAGTTAATTGTTGGCAAAAATCCTGAACAATTTGTTTTCTTAAACGAGCGCAAGTAGCCTTATCTATATCATTTGAGCGCTTCAATAAAGACAGGGATTGCTGTAGTAATTCCTGGGGTGCTTGCTGCATACCAATCAGCAGACGACAACAGGACAAATCACCCCCGAGAAAGTGATCAATATAGGTATCAATGGACTGCCAACCGCGCAAATTAAAATAACCCACGCAAAAATCAGCGCGTTGGGATGCTAATAAACTTTCGCGTAAAATTGGCAATAAATGGGACTCAATATTATCAATAATACGCAGCATATTTTTAATCCGTAGGGTACGATCTTCGATAGTGTAAACTAGCGATAATTATGGTGAGTGATTTTGGTTATGGTGGTGGGTTACGCGTTGCTAACCCACCCTACTGATTTACTGAATTACTTAATCCAAACAGTTTTAACGTTGACAAATTCGCGAATACCTTCCACACTTAATTCCCGTCCAAAACCGGAACGTTTAATCCCCCCAAAGGGTAAACGAGGATCGGATTTAACCATACCGTTAATAAACACACAACCGGCCTCAATTTCGGTAATTAAACGCTCAATTTCTGCGGGGTTATTCGTCCAAGCACTAGAACCCAAACCAAAGGGACTATCATTAGCTAAAGCGATCGCTTCCTCGATATTTTTGACTCGAAATAGTAAAGCCACCGGTCCAAAAAATTCCTCTTTTTCCCCCGGAGAACCAGCAGGAATATCGGTTAAAATCGTCGGTAGATAGAAGTTACCTTTTCCCTCTAAACGTTGACCCCCCACAAGGACTCTACCACCCATAGCGACGGTTTTTTCCACTTGGGCGGCAATTTCCGAGACGATCGATAACGTGGCCAAAGGACCGATATCAACAGTTTCATCGAGGGGATCACCAACTTTTAAAGCTTGGAATTTAGCCACCAATAACTGTTCAAATTGATCGGCGACAGTTTCCATAACAATAAACCGTTTAGCGGCGATACAAGTCTGACCATTATTTAACAATCTTGCCGTCACTGCCGTAGCCGCTGCCGCCTCGATATCGGCAGTATCTAAAACGATAAAAGGATCACTACCTCCCAACTCCAAAACCACTTTTTTGATCTGTTTTCCGGCGGCGGCTGCTAAACTCATCCCCGCCGGTTCACTACCGGTTAAAGTGGCGGCTTTTACCCGTTCATCGTTAATTAAATCACTAACGCGATCGGCCCCGATCAAAAGAGTTTGAAAAGCACCTTCAGGAAAACCAGCTTCTAATAAAATTCTTTCCACCGCTAAAGCTGATTGGGGAACATTAGAAGCGTGTTTGAGTAGGCCGACATTTCCCGCCATCAAAGCGGGGGCAGCAAAGCGAAATACTTGCCATAGGGGGAAATTCCAGGGCATAACCGCTAAAATTACCCCTAAAGGTTGATAACGGACAAAACTGCGACTAGCATCGGTGGCAATCAACACATCTTCCAGATAACCGGCGGCATTATCGGCATAAAAACGACAAACCAAGGCACATTTGAGGACTTCTGCGATCGCTGATTTGATTGGTTTCCCCATTTCTAAAGTCATGGTTTTAGCCAATGCTACTTGATCCCGTTCCAAAATGTCCGCCGCTTGCCGTAACCACTGTCCCCGTTGACTGATGGCGGTGCGGCGATACTTCTGAAAAGTCGCCTCAGCTAGGGCCAATTTCGCCGCCAATTCCTCCGAGGTTAGAGGGGTAAAAGTCTTGAGAATTTCTCCAGTGGCAGGGTTAACTGAAGCGATACCCATATCCCAATTGTCTCCTATCGAGGGCTATATCTCTAGTTTAGTTCTCCGGTTGTCCCGCTGCTGACATAATTCGATCGCTAATTGGATCGCCGCTTGCATACTCTGGGCCCTAGCGATGCCAAGGCCAGCGATATCAAAAGCCGTCCCGTGGTCTGGAGAGGTGCGAACAAAAGGTAAACCGATGGTAGTATTAACAGCACAGTCAAAAGCCATTAATTTCACCGGAATTAAGCCCTGATCGTGGTATAATGCCAGATATGCGTCGGCGGGTTGCCCTGCACCGCTAAACCAAGCGCGTCCCGGTTGCACCCAAAGCGTATCGGGGGGGACAAGGCCGATTAATTGGGTTTGCGGGTATTGCTGCCCCATTGACTCTAGCCAAGGCTGTAACCAGTCCTTTTCTTCCCTTCCCAGTTTTCCCGCTTCGCCACTGTGGGGATTAAGGCCGGATATGGCGATTTTTGGGTGATCGATGCCGAAATCTAGCTTTAAAGACTCGATCAATAGGTCTAGTTTTCGGGTCATCAGATCGGGGTTAAGAGCATCGGGAACTTCTCGCAGGGGGATATGGGTAGTGGCGAGGAGAGTGCGTAAGTTATAGCCGGTGTGAGGGGATTTAGCGACGAATAGCATCCCATAACGGTTAATTCCCGCCATGGTAGCTAAAACCTCCGTTTGACCGGGGAAATCATAACCGGCCAACTGCCAACAGGATTTAGCGATCGGACCGGTGACAATACCGTCAAATTCGCCCTTGAGGGTGCGTTTTATGGCTTCTTGCAGGTAAAGAAAGCTAATTTCACCACTGTGGGCATCCCCACGCCCACAAACTATTTTTTCTTGATTGTAGGGCAAATCGATCAGAGAAAAGCGATCGAGAAGATGGGGATCGTGATAGGCTTTTTCGAGAAGCGTTCTTGTCCCGATTAGAGTAATCTGACAAATAGACGAGATTGGGGAATCGGCGATCGCTTTTAACACCACTTCAGGGCCGATTCCGGCGGGATCACCGACGGGGATAACTAGACGGGGAATAAAAGAGGCGGATTCCATAAATTTTGGCCGTCAATATTGCTAATTCTCCCGATTAATCTCATCGTTGACAATTATCAGGAGGGAATAAATCAGTAAACAATTTTCAGTTTACTGTAATCTCATGGCGATAGATAGTAACTTTAGGCAAATTAAATTTTTTAACTTTTCTGTTTTCTTATTGCCCAAATTAGCCAGATTGTTGTAAGCTTATGACCCAACTACAACCCGATATATTCGTTAACAACCGTCCCGATACCGATGGAGACGAGGAAGAAGACTACTTCGATTATTTTTATGATGAACCGGGTAGTGAACCGGGGACATTAATTATCGAACCGGATGCCAAACCCTCGCGGATTATTTTAATTGACTACGATGAAGATAACGCCGTTCGCAAGGTGGATATTACCCCCAATGCTTGCGCCCCCTATATTGGCACAAATACCGTGTCTTGGATGGATATTCAAGGGTTAGGGAGTGAGACGGTTTTAAAACAAGTAGGGGAAATTTTTAATCTGCATCCTTTGTTATTAGAAGATGTGGTTAATGTGCCGCAGCGACCCAAGTTAGAGGACTATAACAATCAATTGTTAGTGATTTCTCAGATGGTGCGACTGAAGGAAGATGAAAGCGGTTTTGATACAGAACAGGTGAGTTTTGTCTTGGGAAAACGCTATCTTTTGAGTTTTCAAGAGGAGGAATTACAGGACTGTTTTGAGATAGTCAGAGATCGAATTCGCACTTCCCAGGGACGAGTACGGAAATCGGGGGCGGATTATTTAACCTATTTATTATTAGATACGATTATCGATGGTTATTTTCCCGTGGTAGAACACTACGAAGATCGGATTGAAGCGTTGGAAGATGCGATTATTAGTAATCCCGATCGAGAGACCATGCAGGAAATCTATGATGTCCGTCGGGAATTATTGGCACTGCGTCGCTTAATTTGGCCGATGCGAAATGTCCTACATTTACTGATGCGTGACCATCATGGTATAGTCAGCGATGAGGTACAAATTTATTTTCGGGATTCCTACGACCACGTCATTCAAATTCTGGAAATTATCGAAGCTTATCGAGAATTAGCGGCGAGTTTGATGGATGTTTATATGTCCACTATGGGCAATAAATTAAACGAAATTATGAAGTTTTTAACCGTAATTTCGACGATTTTTATTCCCTTAACTTTTATCGTTGGTGTCTATGGCATGAACTTCGAGAATATGCCAGAATTAAAAGGAGAATGGAGTTATTTCATGGTCTGGTTAGTCATGTTAGCCGTAGCGGGAGGCTTGATTTTCTACTTCTGGCGCAAAGGTTGGTTTAAACCAATTTATTCCCTGAAAGAGGAAGCAAAAAGTTAGATAGGGTTTGCGGCAAAAAGTTTGTTGGTGGGGTTAGGAGTCAGGAGCCGGTCGTCAGGAGACAGGAGGCAGGTTTTGGGGTTTTGGGGTTTTAGGGTTTTAGTTCAATTTCCCCACTTCCCCACCTCCCCAATTCATAATTCCCAATTCATAATTCCCACACCCCCATCACCCCACACCCGACGACAAACTTTTTCAGCCAACCCTAATTATTCCACCACAAATGCGAGGATTTGGCCCTGGTGACTGCCGAAGCGAATCTGTAAACCGGACTCTAGGGGAACTTCTTGGTTATGTACCTGTTTCCAGTGGCCATCTTGGTAGATAAAAGTACCAAAACGGGAGAAATCTTCGAGAAAGTATTGATAGTCGGGATGATCGGCATTTTTACGGCAAATTATCCGACAATGGTTTTTACTAACCCATTTTTCAGTAATCTGTAGATCATTTTCCATGTCCCGTCCTATATTCATGCCACCACCACGGATTGACCATTTTCTTTCGGGACGATCGAGATAGTATAAGAAAGCGGCGGGCATGGTTCCAGAGACATCGGGCATAACCGTCGGTGATTGAGTCTCATCAAGGGTTTGCAGCAATTGCCCGTCGAATTCCGGGTGCATATAGAGAATCGGCAAAGTCCAAGCGGGCTGATTGTACTTGTAGAGGGTTAATAACTGCTGCCTGGCGATGCGAACGGCCTGATCGATAGGGACTCTCGGACCGGGAAACAACTTGGACATCTGCGCTTCTTTGTCTTTGAACCCGAAGAGGCTGCGGGTAAAAACCTCGATAAAACTCAAGGCCTCGCGATCTGCGATCGCATCTCGCATGGCCAAAACTGCGGGAACGCCATGGTGAATCAAGACTTCCGCCAGACTGCTGCGGGGAATCATCTCCTGACCTGATTTAGCGGGATAAGCACCCCAACAGGCATTAAAAACCGTTAAAATAACCTGATTTCTCACCAAAGCTTGGGCTAACTCCGTCCCGTTTAGCTGTTCCCCCGTCCGCAGAAATAGGGAACCGCCATTGGGGGCAGACATTCCGTGACCAGCGTAGAAAAAAGCTTTATATTTACCCGTATCCAAGGCCCTGGTCAGTTCTTCGGCCTCCGGTCGAATTAAGGTATCGACCTTGACTTTCACTCCCCAATTCTGAGGGAGGGAACCACTGGGGGAGATGGCCCGGATAAGATTGGCGGCCTCGGATTCCAGTGCCTGGTCGGGATTAGTTTCTCCACCCGTATTAATGGCGGTGAGGTTGAGGGAACTAGCGGCGGTTTTAATCTGTTTTTCGCCGATAACTAAGAGAATATTGAGACTATTACTCGGTTTTATCGGTGGCAGTGGATCCACGTCGCTGGTGGTGCGACTAAAGAGTATATTCGGATGCAGAGATATGGCCTGTTTACCTGCTTGCTGCATAATTTCCCAGGGCAGCAGAATTAAATAGGGGTTGCGACATTCCAAGCGAATTCGCAGGGGCTGATTTTTGCCGAGGGCGATTCCCTGACTTTGGGCAAAACTTTGACTAATTGATGCTTGAAATAACCATTGCCAGAGACTAATACCTAGTTTCTGCATCAATTGACCGCCATAACTGCCGCCTTCTCCCGAAAGAGTCAGTTTAGGTCGATAATTTCCTTCTAATTGCTCTAACATCGGCAAGGTCGGCATTTTTTGCAGACAGAACATTTCCTGCCATGCCATCCATTCCGTGGTTAGACTCTCGGTCCATTCACAGTCATGATGCACATATCCCCCCGGTAGGGGTGCTTTCGTCACCCAACGGGCGAAATTATTACTCGTGGCTAAAGTAGAGATCGCTAAGTTTAGACTAGGGATGGCATCATCGGTCATTGTGGCTGTTTAGAAGTCTATAGAATCCTATTCTAGAGGATTTCTGAAAGGTAAGGAAGAGTATTAAGTAGCTGGTTATAATTAAATCAAAAATAGATTTTAGGTTCGATCCCCCCTGCCCCCCTTGATAAGGGGGGTGCCGATAGGCGGGGGGATCTGAAAGTTTTTAATACCTACCTACTTAAGTCACCAATAAACAACAAAGTTCGATAATTTTGGTTTGCAAAGTTGCCAAAGGTTCTCCACCCCGTTTGAGACGATATTCTAATTCGAGAAGTATGGGCAAGGTGGCGAGAAGTTGCTTAGAAGAAAAGGATTGTATCTCTTTGCGAATGAAATACAGTCGCTTGGGGTTGGCAATTTCGGCGGCGGCGGCGATATTTTTCTCGTCTTTTTCTCCTTCTTCAATTTTTAATTTTACTATTGCCCAAGTGCGAAATTGACCCACTAGGGTGGCAGTGATACCTAGGGGGTTCTCGTTGCGATTTAATAATTCATTAACCAATTCTAGGGCTTTGCCTGTCTCCCGTTTTAAAATAGCACTGGCTAACTGTAAGCTGCTTTGATTGCTGGCATTGACTAAGCTTAAAATGTCCTTTTTGTCAATAGTTCCCGCCGAATTATTTTTAAATAAACGCAGTTTTTCTAACTCCATCCACAGCAAGCGGCTGTTATTTCCCACTGATTCAGCTAAGAGTTCGATCGCATCGGGAGTTAATTTTACCCCCACTTCTTTGGCAATTTCCCTAACTCTTTGGGCAATTTCCTCGACTTTCCAAGGCGGAATTAGTTCAAATTCTTTAACCTCCGCCTGATTTTGGATAAACTTGCTCGATTTTAAGCGGGAGTCGGGTTTTTTGGCACTGGTTAATAACAGATAGGAATTTTCGGGTAAATTGGGCAAAGTGCGCTGTAATTCCTTGAGAATATCCTCGGAACATTGTTGACAAATAACCGTATCGGCTAACCAAACCAAACGATTTCCCATGCCGAAAACTGGAGTCATCGCTTGATTGAGGGCCTCGATAATTGCTTCATTGCGATCACCATTAATTTTATCATAATTGAACTGTATCCAATTGGGATCGAGAAGTTTTACTTGCAGATTTTTCACCGCTTGGTTAATAGCAAATTCATCCTCTCCCCAATAAAATATTGTCGGCATAAGTTTCTACTTATAGCAGTTATCTTGATGTTACTATTGCCCATTTTGCCAAATTTTTACATTTTTGTCAGCACTACCACTAATTAAATATTTCTCATCGGCACTAATTGCTAAAGATAACAGTTTGTCTGTGGGTTGATCAAGGGTTCCTAATTCCTCTTTGCTTGTTAAAGACCAAAACTTAATCGTTTGATCCGAAAGCTTGTTTAATCTGATCAGCACAAGCAGCAGAGGATAAACCCAGAATTTCCTAATATTAACGCTGGCTATTCATAAACAGAGGTAAAGAAGATCTGACTCGATAATTTTGAAAATTAATCAAAAAATAGACTCGATCGACCCCAAATAACGCACAATAAAAAAGGAAATGTCAAAGGAGAATCGCAAATGTTGCCCTATATCCTAGCGGTCGTGGTGGGATTAAGTAGTCTCTACCTCCTCACCACCGCTTTTATCGCCCCCGATCGCCACCGTCAAGATGATTTTCTCTGGAGTGCGGTAGGATTATTCTATGCCCTTGTCCTCTGGTTGTGCGCGGGAAGGATTACAGGCGCTATCCTCCTCGGACAAGCTGCCGCGGCCATATTATTTATTGCTTTCGCTTGGCAAACTCTCAAACTCAGACAAGCACTTTTTTATCCCGACAAACCGGTTAAATTATTTACTATTGTCGGTTGGTTAGGCAATCGTCTGGGGAAAGTTACTCCCTCCCAATCCCCTAAAACTAAAGCTAAACCTGAGAAAGTAGCAGCAAAAGTTAAAGAAACGGTTAAAGAAACGGTGGACCCCGTTATAGAAAAAGCCGCGGCTATCGGGGAAACTATTACAGAATCAGTGACAGAAATTGAGGAAAAAGCTCAGGAAACGGTTGCCCCCGTTGCCGAAAAAGCCGCAGCTATCGGGGAACCTATTACAGAATCGGTGACAGAAATTGGGGAAAAAGCCGCAGAAATCATTGATGATGGGGAAACTTTCGATGATTTCGATGATTTTGATGATTTTGATTTGGCAACGGAAGAGATCAAACCCTCCGAAAATGCCCCAGAAATTCCCCCGACTGAACCTGTCGCAAATGTTGAAGTCGAAACTATTGCTGTTAGCGAAACGGTGATTATTGAAGTTACCGAGGAAGATTTGCCCCCAGAAGAAACTATCGGAGAAGATACTCCCCCAGAAACTCGATCGCAAAGCGCAGAAAATCCCCCCTCATCGGATTAAAAATTAAGACTATTGAGCGGGTAGGTTAGGCAATAATTACCCAAGAAATGGTTCTTCGTTACTTGGTATGGTTCGATAGGGGGGGCATAAATCGACTAAATCCTTATCTGGCAAGAGACTTAATTGATTAGTTCGTTCTAGATCGAAAACAATTGACAAAAATTGCCAAATGTCTTTCTATATAAGGGTTACATTTATTATAACCCCCGTCCATTGCATCACACAAACCGAAGAACCTATTTTTATAGAATGTAAGTTCAGATATTTTATCGGTAATGGGAAATAGTCAGCAAGCCCTTCCGTTTTAACAGTTTTATGCGCTTGCAATTTCCGCTCATACTTGTAAAGAGATTACTTGATATCGACTCAGGTAACGTTATAAAACATCCATGTATAATTTTTATAGCATTTTCGACGATTCGGCTAGAATATGCTGATTATTGCCTGATTGTTTTTTCCCAGAAAATCTCTCTATCACCATACCATGAGGATTTTCACCAGATTGTCACCCCGTCAGATGAAAATCTCTTGACTATCGCATTCCCGATGAGGTATTCTTCAATCAATCAGGCACTGGCACACTTTGAATTTCTATATTTTCTGACAAATGGAAAAACTTCCTAATCAACCAACTTTTTATGACTCACCAGAGGAAGCCATAAAAGAGATTGTCAAGATTAAAGAAAAAATTTCTAATGCTCCTCCTGGAAATTTGAGACTTGGTATCTTTCTAGGTAAGCGTTTTTGGGGAAAACTAGATGTAGCATCGGTGGATAACGGAGATTTTCATGGCAATCCTGAAAAAAATGCCAGAACGCTATATCATCGTCTGTTAGCACGTTTTTTGGCCGAGCGAGTTTATCGTTCTCAGTTTTTAGTTTTTGTATTAGCAGTAATTTTAGGTTTGGTAGGTGGAACTATTCACAATACTGAAAAGCAATTGCTTGAATCATTAAAAACAAACATAGATAATGAACAAAAACTTTTAAATGAAAATCTTAGTGATAGAAGAGAAAAGAATAGATTGATTTTCACGGAAGAAGCACAGCCTTTCATAGAGAAGGGAAATCCTATTCCTGATGATGTTATCGAACGTTTTAATAATGATAATCGTTTTTTAGAGAAAACTTTTAATGAGGGAACACGGAAAATTGAAGAAGCAACAGATAGTTTATCTTTTTATACAGATATTCTTAATACATGGGGTTCCATTTTTCACAGAATCGGACAATTAGTTGCTTTTGGAGTTATATTAGTATTGATTCCAACAATCAATGATCATATTCTTAAAAGAAATCATAAAGAAAAAAAACAAGCTGAAGATATTGTCCGACGAATTTATTTAAGAGATTTCAAGAATGCAAAACCTCCTGAAGATTTAAAAGATATTTGGCGATATGGATGGATTACGACTGATGGTCGTCCCGTATCCTCGGAAATCAGCGTGGATGACTTTAAAACGGATGAACTACCAAGAAGAGCGAATGCTTGGGTTCTTCCTAGTTTCAGTCTGTTGACCAGTACAGGAGCTTATACTGGTCTAGCTGCGTCACTTTCGTTATGTATTTTGTGGATTTTAATTTTTGTTTCTTGTTGGCTATACCAAATAAATTTATCTTCTAACTCCGAGTCTGAAATTTTATCTACAGAAGAATCAAGTAATTCTTCTAGATTTGGGATTGTTTCTATTTTCTTTATAAAACCGCTCAATTGGATTACCAAAGATATACCGCCAATTTGGACTATGTTCTTTGGCGGATTTTTTGGAGTTTGGAAAAGAATTGTAGATCGTCCGCCTTCTTTAAACAGAGCGCGAGAGTTAGAAAAACAAGTATCTGTTGATGCGGCGACTTATCTTATGGCGGGAGGATATCCTTGGTCACAAGTTGCTGAATCGGCACGCATTAGGCAGTTTGAGCAAGCTCAAAGAGATAGCTCCCCAATTTTTCAACTAGGAATAACAGCAGGAATGCTAGCTGCAAGGGGTGATCTTTATGCGCCTTCTGCTGGACTACCATTTAAACTCTCTCTCAAAGATTTAACACAACATCTTTTAGTTTTGGGGGGTATTGGCTCTGGCAAAACGGCTGGCATTCTGCGCCCTATTGCTAGACAAGCGGGGCAAGCTGAAGGCGTGGGTTTAGTTGTTTTAGATGGAAAAGGAGCGTTACCCGGTGAACTAAAAGATGTTGTTAAAGGAATGAAGATTGTCGATCCAAGAAACAGCCGAGTTTCTCTGGTTAAGGGATTACAGCCCGCCACACTTGTTGATACTATTATTGATGTAATAGGGGCGAGAAAAAATAGTGCAGATCAGTTTTTCACGGACAGTGCTGCTGACCTACTGCGTAAGGCTGCAATATTAGCTCAGGCAGCAGGGGGTGATTATTGGACTTTAAGTAGTATTGGCAAGATTGCTACTAATTCTGATTCCCAGAATGATGTTATACTAGCCATTCCAGAATCGGCAGAAACACTGACGGTCGGAGAAGCAGCCGAATTCTTTATGGAAGATTGGGAAAATACTGAGGAACGAGTAAAATCAAATATTATAGCTACGGCGAGAAGCTGGCTTAACACAATTACTAGCCATCCCGACCTTGCGGCATGGGCAGATACAAACGATGAATTAGAAAATGTTGATATTACAGCACCTCTAGAGGGCGGAAGATTGGGAGTTTTAATTCCTGATTATCGCTACGGTCGTGGTGGTGCATTGGTTACGGCTCTTATCAAGGCACGATTGTATGAAGGCATTAAAAAACGCGGAGAAAACAGTGATCAGGAATATATTCCCGTACTTTTTATAATGGATGAGGCTCAAGAAATTGCTACTAAAGATGATGCGTCTTTATTAGCCATTGGAAGATCATTAAAATTAGCTATGGTTGCAGCGACACAAACTGTTGAAGGGGTGGTTGAGAAGTTAGGAAAAGAGACATCTGATAAATGGTTTGGTATTTACGGCAGTTTAGTTGGGTTGAAAGGACGTTCTAAAGTAACCAATGAATTTATTGCTGCCCGATTTGGCACTGGATGGCGTTCAATAGTAGAAAACGTTCAAGGTGTTCCCATTAACCAAAGTGCGGGAATCAATACCGTACATGGAGTTAAAGCAGCGAGTCTTTATCAAGAAAGTTGTCGGAATATTGAATTTGACTCTCGAGATAGCAGAGAACTTGCTAATTTTCCTTGGAATTTATTAAAACCCCCTATTTTTCGAGAGCGCATAATATATGGAGATCAAACATCAAAAATGAACACCACGATTAGGGTTGCTCCTTTACTAGAAGCGGGAGAAATTGAAGATTTGTTAGCTGTTCCAGGAACTGCTTTAATCGTTGCAACGAGAGCTTCAGTGACCAGACGAGATGTTATTAAGTTAAACTTTATTTCAGAGGATGGAACAAGTTTTGAGCCATAGTCAACATTTATTCTGGATTTTACCAAACCAAAAATAAACTAATTCATTTTGTTTGATATTTTTCAGTTTTATCATATTGTTCCTTTCGTATGGATTCAGTTATGCCATCAATAGTCTGAAAATAGTATGGGATTTCTGAAATGTAAGGTAATTTAGCTATTTTTGCACCGCCTAGCAGTTTTATATCAAGATTAAACAAACGTTGACCTTCTGGGTTTAATATTGAAAAAACTTTCACAACATAGGTGTCATCTTTTTTAATTGTGATATTTTTATCATTAGGTTTTCCTATAAGGATGCGATCTTGATACGAAAAAACAGCAGTGCAAATATCTTTAACTTGAGTTGAAGTAATAAGTTTTTGACCAGCTTTAGCTGAAAATACATAGCCTACATCTTGACTATAAGATACCAGTCCAGAAACTGTTTTTTGTGCCATGTTTTTTGATGAGTTCTTCTGGGGAATAGTAACTAATTCAGTTTGATAAAGAGCCGTTCCTCCCAAAGTAGGCTCTTCAGGACAAGAGAAAGCGACATCATCAGAAGAAGATGAACCACACCCTGATAAGAGGGAGAGGGAGAGGATTAGAGGCATACTCAAGATTTTAAAATGATATTTGTTCATAGAAAAATAAGAATAAGTTTTGAGTTTAACGAGTGCGTTTAGGTGATTGTGTTGGAGGTTTGGGGGCTTGAGTGTTTTTAGCTTCTTCTTTCGCCTTTTCTAATTTACTCTTTGAATAATCTCCTGCCATTGCAGCATTTCTACTTGTTTGCTGCATTGATTGTGTTGGAGGTTTTACGGCAGCTGCTTCTTTCGCCTTTTCTAATTTACTCCTTGAATCTAAGCCTGCCATCGCAGCATTTTCGCTTGTTTGCTTCATTGAAGATTGTTCTTTCCCTTTAACTCTTTCCCAAACTTTGTGGGCACTTTCCTGATCCCGTGTAACTTTTGCTTGCATTACAGGGTCATAACGTTTATTGGTTTTGTCATAACCATACTTACTTCTTAAAAAGGCTTCTCTCTGACGATCAAGTGCTTTTTGAGCTTGAGGGGTTTTTCCATTCTCATTATACACACCCAAAGCTTGGTATGCCCCACGATTGAGAGTATGAAATCCGTCTCCCCGCATGGGATAAGTTCTACCAAAACTTTTTTTTTCAGTATGAACTCCATACGTTCTGCCGTTTACAATATAGGTATGGTTGCCATTCTCATTGCGGTATGTGGCTTTCCCTGTTCTAATTGCTTTCATATCGTCATTGACATTAACGCGGGGTTCAATAACGGTGTTAATGTCGTGCTTACAAGATTTCTGATTGACTTTAGAAAGATAATGCCGATCAGCAGGTTTTTTGACTGATTCATGTAAATCATCGGGTGGTTTTTTTTCAGACATAGTTACTGATTGGGGATAAATGGGATATAAAAATTATGAGGAAACCGCTTATTTTTTGTCCTGTTCGAGCGATTTGCGCTCTAGCTCTGTAGGGAGCATCTCACCTTATGTAACTCCTAAATTAAGCTTTATGCCAAGCTATTTTGAAAGCCTTGCTAGAAAACAGTTTCATAGATAAGTATAATTACTTGCTTGCATAAATGAGATTCCCCGCTCTGTATGCCTCATTATAGCTAAAACAATAACCAATTTATCATTTATCTATCTCGTCTATAAAATAATAGTCAGCCTCGTCATCAGGAATAGGTTTTTCCTCATCAGAAGACATATAAAGAACAATCAACTGACGCTGGTTATAACCGTCGATCAAATAAAAGTCATCAGGGCGCAAAATAGGATTATTTCCTGAATCTATAGCACACCGACATTGAAATTTTTTGGAAAAATCGGAAATAAATGTATATCGTTCTCGTCCACTATCTTGTATCTGTGCATCAACATCCGGATTTGTCGGTTGAAGCTTGAGAAGAATGGAGAAATCACCTTTTACAGGAACATAAAAAATTTGTAATAGATAAGGATACATACTATTTTTATCGATTTCTTTTAAAAATTCATCATCATCTTCATAAATAAATATTTCATTTTCAGAGATAGAAAGAAGTTCCGCAAAACCTTTTTTTAGCTCATCACGAGATAAAGGTTGATCGACAAAAAAATCCTCTAAAACTGGTGTAAATTCTTCTGAAGTTCCATCGTTATTCATTAAAATTCTCCTGATTTTTTTCTTTTTGCTCTTGAATTAACGGTCGATTGCGATAAGGACTCTTTTGGATTTGACTAGGAAATTATAACATCTCCAGCACTGCTTCAATTAACTCAAAACTTAAGCTTTTGGGATATGAAGACCCCTCCGAAGGTGATATTAGTAAGGCATTATCGGCCACGTTGAGGTGACTTGGTTTGAGGCGACCTAGATTGGGTTGCTAGTTTTGGAGATTGCGCTTTTTGTTTCGCTCTAGATAAACCTTGCTGATGCTGCGCTGGTTTAGCTTGACGAGCCTGTGCTTTCTGTTTAGCTTTAGCTAGACCTTGTTGGTACTGTACTGATTTAGGCTTAGATTCTTGAGTTTTATTCTGAGCATTTTGTTTGGTTTTTTCTAGTTTACTTTTTGAATTTACCTGTACGGTTCTAGATGACTTTGACTGAGCTTTCTGTTTGGACTTAGTTAAGTTGTTTTGACCCTGTACTGCTTGAGTTTTATGGGCTAAAGCTTTCTTTTTTAATTGAGCCAGTTTTTTAGGCGATTGAGAAGCTGAATTTTTCTGCTTAAAGACTGGCAGAGGCTTATTAGGCAAAAAGCCGGCCATAGTGGCTTCTATTGCGGTTTTCTGCAATCTTTGTTGTTGAGCTAGTTGTTGAGCTATTTTTTGTTTCTGTTCACTTAATTTGCTTGACTTTAACAATGGAATTTGTCGCTGTCTTTGCAATGCTTGAATTTGACTTCTTACTTTTGTTTTGTAATGCTTCAGAGCTTGCTGAATCCCTTTATTATACTTTGAACCAAACTGAGAGCGAATATCCTTAATATCCATCAATAAGGCTTGCTCAAATTGTCCTTTATTAATCAACTCACGTTGTTCTGCACGGAATTTTTGTGCAGAACTATGGCTTCCCCAAGTGGCTGTTTTTCGATGGTCTGCTTCTGTCATCCAGATAGCGATGCCTTTCTCTCTATTGAGGGGAACAATTCCTTCATAAGATTTATATGCTGGGATGTGATTAACTTCACCTCCTCTATTAGCTTTTCTTACGGCTCTGTAATAGCCACCTTGTTTATCCATATATTTTTGTTGAATAAGAAAGCATAAAACTTAATAAAGTCTGATTTAACATAGTTAAATACTACAGTTGGCTATAAAATATTAAAAATATTTAAAGCAAAGTAATGAAATTTATTGTAGTAATCTAGTTGCTAATCATAATGTCCTTTTGGAAAAACAAAAACCCCCTCTACGATTGCGTCTGGATCTTCGTCACCAAAACGAAAGTAGAATCCAACACCAAATTTATGTGATGTAAATCCCACGTCATCAATTTCTAACTGTCCATCAATTTCTTCAAATAATTCTCTTAGCTCATGATAGCTGAGTCCAGACAAACACTGGTTATCAAGCATTGGTTCAGCTGGCTTAAACATCTCAATAGCCTCACAAGTATTATCGGGTTTGTAATAGACAAAGATTCCTAAATCTTCGTATAAATCGGTGTCCTTAAAAATTTTATCCTCACCTTTGTACCATTTGTTAAAAGTTTCAAAGTTTGTAGAGAAATCTTTTAGTGCATGGCGCACTTCATCACGGCTCATGCCAAAGCGAATCATATCGATACCTTGATAGGGTCTGAGGATAAACTGCATAATGACCTCCCAATATAGCCTATTAACGATAATACTCAAAGAGTATGCTATTATTATAAAGCCAATAACCAAAAATCAAAATTTTAACGATAATTTTCCGAAATCTGCGCTCCATCGAGCGTAATGCTCTATGATTATAGTGTTGGGCAAATTCAAGTTTGAAATGTACCAAGACCGATTAATCGAAAAATATCTCAGATGGGGTGCGATAGTCAAGGGATTTTCAGGGTCGATGGTTGAAGCCTTCGCTCAATCTACCTTAGCTTGTTTAACGATTTTGTCGCCCCTTTCGGGAAAACTATGGGATGAGTACTTAATGTACTCTTTAAGTTCTCGCCGTCAAGAATGCGTTCTTTTGGGCTAATCTTTTGGTAGCTGATTTAGGAGCATTCCATTTTGGGATAAGCATTACCTAAAGTAACGGCGGTGCAAGGGTTTCAGTCCCTCGTAAAACTGCTAAGGTACAAAATCGGGATTCTCCTGCTTATCTCGGTCTTTCTCTCTTAGTGGTGCAGGTCAGTTTACTTGATCAGCAACCTTATTGAAAGACCACGCAGTGGCACACTTCATTTTTGAATCGATGTCAACTAATAATGTTGTCTATTTGACAGGAGAAGCAATGTGATAGGGTTCAATTGGATGAGTGGGTCAAAAATACTACTAATTCTGCTTCTAGCATCTGGATGTCAGTCATCTACTACACTAAATCCACAGGCATCAGGAACTTGCGCTAATGAACCAGATCGAAGCCTAATTGATCAAACAGCACCCAAATTAAACGTTTCGTCGGGAGAAAGTATTACACAAACGGGCAAGATTAAATCTAACCAAGGTGTGACGTATCAGATTGAGGCTCAGACTGGACAGACATTAAATTTTAAAGTAACACCTTTGTCTAAGTTATGTATCTGGAAATTAAAATCTGATTTTTCTCCTCTAAAAACAAAAGAAATTCAGCAAGATGGTAAGTATTTTCTTCATATTGAAGCCTTAAAAGAAGATACTAATTTTAAGGCGATTATAGCCATCGATTCAGAAGTAGGAGTGATTCCTTCACCTTCTATTACAAAAGAAGACCCAAGAACAATTTCTCCTATTTCACGACCTTCTTCAACTCCATTCTCTCCTCCTCCTGTGCAACCTAGTATCAACAATAATACTAATGCCACAATTGTAGGACAACCAGGAAAGAAAAATATTCGTAGAGGTCCTGGTTTAGAATATGCACCAAGACATATTGCCTATCCAGGTGATCGCGTTGAAGTTATCAAATCTGTTAGAAATAGTGATAAATTCATTTGGTATCATATTTATTTTCCCCAATCAGGAGCAGATGGATGGATTGCAGGTAATTTACTTACTGTTGATGGTCAAACTACTTATCCAAGTCAACCGCAAATCCAACCTCCATCTCAACCTCCACCAAAAGCTTCGTCCAGAGGAACCAATGCTACAGTGAGCGGTACTCCAGGAACTAAAAATATGCGTTCTGGTGCTGGAACTGCTTATGGGGTGGTAGGAACTGTTCGTACAGGCGATCGCCTACAAATTTTGGGCAGTAGCTATGATAGAGGGGGTTATCAGTGGTATAAAGTCTATCATCCTCAGTCTGGTACGACAGGCTGGATTGCTGCTCAATTAATTAGCTCTGACTAGCTCTAGTGTAATTTTTCATCTACTACAACTAATATGAAATCTTTTATTTCAGCTTTTCGATATTTTATTATTCCTATAATTGTTGTAATGGGTGTATCGATTTATTTAGGGTTTAAACAGCCTGCTGAACTGCCAACTACTGCTACAATTTCTACCTCGCCGTCGGTTTCTTCTACTTCTCTAATTTCTCCTGCTTCTATCCCTAAAAATACTCTAACGCCTCCCTTACAGCGACCTTATCCTTTGGCAAATACATCCAAAGCTCTGCCAGTTCCTTCGCCCATGGTTACTGGTGCTGATGATATCTATTCACTATCTTCGCCACCTCCCAAGAATCACACTGTACTTTCACCCCCTAACCAAACTGAAATTCCTTTTCATATAAAATACGAAGAAAATGCTAATGATTTAGTGGAAATTGGTATTTTCTACGAACGTAAAGCATATCTAAATCGAGAAGCGGCAGAAATGTTTAAACAGATGCAATTAGCCGCTCAACAAGAGGGAATTGAGATCATTCCTGTTTCTGGCTTTCGCTCAGTTGCCGATCAAAAAAAGCTGTTTGAGCGACAAATTCAACGCCAAGGAAGCAAGAAAGCAGCCTCTAAACTGAGTGCGCCTCCAGGTTTCAGCGAACATCATACAGGCTATGCTCTCGATGTTGGTGACGGTAAAAGTCCTAATACTGTCCTCAAATTGACATTCGACTCTACTGAAGCCTATCGCTGGCTAGAAGTTCAGGCTGCTCAATATGGCTTTGAACTATCATTTCCGAAAAACAATTTTCAAGGTGTTAGTTATGAACCTTGGCACTGGCGTTTTGTCGGTTCAGCAACAGCTCAAGAAATTTTTAGAGTAGCAAAGACACAAAGACAATGATTATACCTAGACTCTCTCGTTGACAAAAGGTCATTAGATAAAATTCTAGCGTTAAAATCAAAAATGTTGGGTTCTTCGTTACTTGGTATGATTCTATATGGAGACATAAATCGACTAAATCCTGATCTGGCAAGAGATTTAATTGATTAGTTCGCTCCAGATCGCAAACAATTGATAAAAATCGCAGTAATGTCTGTTTCTATAAGGGTTTCATCCCTTATAACCCTGTCCGTTGCATAAGACAAACCGAAGAGATCAAGAAATTAACTAATTAATTTAACCTTTGCCCCCACCCAGTCAAACCAAGTTTAAAATGTGAATGGTTTTATTTTCCCAGTACAGGGGGATAGTGCTTCTCGTTTTTCGGGACGAGTCCTGAGATAATCTTCTAACCAAAAACAACCTCGATCGAGCAATTTTTGTAAATAATTATATTCTGTTTCTAAGGGCCAGCGATGCTTTTGACCATCCCTAGAAATAATCACAATTTCTTGACCATCAGGACTAAAAGTGATCCCATAGACGATATCTTCTTCTATTTTAAACTCCGATCGCAAATTTCCGTCCCTGTCCCAGCGTCTAGCTGTACCATCCCTTGAAATAGCAGCGATTTTTTCACCATCGGGACTAAAACTAACTCCATAAACGGGAAAAGAATCGGTTTTAATCTCCTTTAAAATATTGCCCTGTAAATCCCAAATTTTAATCTTTCCCCGAGTAGCGGTAGCAATTTTTTGGTCATCGGTAGAAAACACCAAATTATAGATAATACTATCATCGGCTGTCCAAGAATTAATTAATTGAGGACGATGATTACTTAAGTGCCAGTATTGAATTTTTCCCTCGCTTGTTCCCGTGATGATTGCTGTTCCTTCTCCATTAAAAGCAAGACTATAAATCGGTACTTGACTAGCAGTAAATTCTTGAAGCATTGTTCCTTTTTTGCTCCAGATTTGTACTTTTCCACTTCTTCCTGTAATCGCTATCTGATTACTATCGGGATGAAAAGCTATACTATAGATTGAACGCATTTTTGTGGTAAATTCTCTAATTTTTTTTCCCTGGGAATCGAGTAAAGTAATTTGACCATCTTTGTTAGCAATAGCGATAATATTGCCCTGGGAATTAATGCTAACACTGGTATTATCGACCCTAGCTTGATTTAAATTGTTCAGCTGCCAAATTTTAGCCGTTTCATCACTCGACCCAGTTACCACCTCTTTTCCATCTTGACTAAATACAGCAGTAAAAACTGATTCTTGATGTCCTCTAAGAGTAGTTATTTCTTCCCCTTGCAGTCCCCAAATTTTAGCACTACCGTCACTAGATGCAGTAATTATAAACTGGCCATCAGGACTAAAATTAACACTGTTGACAAAATCTTGATGTCCCCGGAAAGTAGCTATTAAATTTCCCTCTAAATCCCAGATTTTAGCAGTTTTATCGGCCGCTGCTCCGGCAATTTTTTGACCGTCGGGACTAAAATTAACACTATAAAAAGCCTCAATATTTTCTTGACCTAAACTCAAGATAATTTTACCTGATAAATCCCAGATTTTAATCGTACCATCCCGGGAAGCGGTGGCAATTTTTTGACCATCGGGACTAAAACTAGCTGCATCTATCGATCTTTTATGTCCCTTAAATACCTGTAAAGTTTCACCTGATAAATTCCATAATCTAGCGGTTTTATCCCTGGAAGTAGTCACAATTTTTTGACCATCGGGACTAAAACTAACACTATAAACAGATTCTTGATGGTCAGGATAGGTGACTAAGTTTTGTCCTTGCAAGTTCCAAATTTTGGCGGTTTTATCTTCGGAAGCGGTGGCAATTTTTTGACCATCGGGACTAAAACTAACACTATAAACTGCTCCCTGATGACCTGTCAAAGTTTGAATATTCTCACCTTTTTGATTCCAAATTTTTACCGTCCCATCTTGAGAAGCAGTGGCGATTTTTTGACGATTAGGACTAATACTAACACTATAAATAGTTCCCCGGTGTCCTTGCAGTTGGTTTTTTTCTTGAATGCGATCTAAAATTTGCTGCAGAGTAATAATTGGACTTGTAGCAGGATATTTACTCAAGGTTTGGTCATCAGTAACGATGTTTTTTAAACTATTTACTGCTTGCATAGCCGCAATTAAAGATTCTAGTTGTTCAAATTGAAATTGCTGCCAATCACTATCACCCTTGCGCTGTAATTGAATACCTAGTTGAGCGGTTTCTACTTGTTGCCATGCTTGTTTTACCTGAATAAAAGCGAAGAAAGAACCCAGGAGAGAAGCAATTAAAATTACCGAGCCAATTTGAATTCTTTTGGTGGCTTTTTTGTGAGCGATTGCTAGAATTTTATTAGCTTGCTTCTGAGTTTCTAGGCTAATTTCTGCCTCTCTTTTATCGAGATTTTGACTAGCAGTTAAAAACTGATAATCAATATTACTTAAGCTTTTCCCCTGAGACCAATCGAGGGCATTATTTAAAGCTTTTCCGCGTAAAAGCCGCGATTCATCGGTATAATTAGACTGTTGCCAGGCGGCGATCGCTTCTGAGTAGGGACGCAATTGCTCTAATTGTTTTTCCACCCAATTGAGATTAAATATTTCTCGATAAATAGGATTATAAACTACTAACTTATTATCCTTTTTTACCACTAATCCCGATAACCTTAATTCCCCTTGTTCTGGACTATCATCGCACAGGATTGCACCTTTTTCTAAAATTTGTTGATAGATACCTAACAAACGACCCGCTTTGTCTTGATTTCTTAACAAGCGATCGGCAATAGTTCGCAAATGAACTGGCTCATCTTGAGATTCCCAATTATTAATAATTCTCTCTTTGATCAGCGTCTCAATATCTAAATTAGTTTCCCGCAATAGCTGACAGATTTTCTGAGTTAAAAATGGCTGTCCTCCCGTCCAAAAAATAACTTTTTCTAAGCAGTCGGGTTGATAATTACTTTGACTGGATAATCCTGCGGCTAAAGGAGCAATTTCTGCCAGATTAAATCCCGTTAATTCGATCGCCTGGCCGATATTAAAAGATGTTTGGGTCTTTTCGCGAATTAAATCTGCTGGGGTAGCAACACCGAATAAAGCAAAAGTAATTCTTTCATACTGGGCATTTTCCGCTCTTTGGTTATAACAATAACGAATCAGGGAAAAAAAGTCATCTAGAGAAAACTGTAAACTGAGAATTTTATCGATCTCGTCGATAAAAATATATATTTTCTCTCCCTGACAATAAACTAATAAAATTTCCTCGATAAATTGTCCCAAACGCTGCACGGGGGGTAAATCCTCTCGCTCGCGCAACCAGGATTTAAGATTAATTTTTCCCGTCAGATTAAATCCTAAAAACAAACGGGTGATCACGCCGTTATACCATTGGGATAAATTATCATTGCTACCAATACTGGTTATATCTACGGACGCGCAATCCATGCCCAATTGCTGTAAAATATGGGTCACTCGTACCCTTAAACTGGATTTGCCCATCTGACGACAGTTAAAAACGTAGCAAAATTGACCATTTTTCAACGCCGTTAACAGTTCTCGATCGGCATTTCTCTCGATATAGGTAGGATGGTTATAGGCAAGACTACCCCCGACACGATATTGATAATTCATTATTCTTAAACAAAATTATTTCAATGTCACCAACGGAAATAAAATAGACAATTGTGATTTAGATATCTATAATGCAAGGATAATCGCTATTGACAACCTATCCCCAAGGCAATTATGAAGAAAACTTTTTTCACCTCCATCGCCGTTAGTGCTACCCTCGTCAGTGGCATTGTTTTAGGTACTCTTGATGCTGGCAGCGCCTCCGCTTGTCCTTTCGCTAAAGGTAAAAGCATTTTTGGCAGCAATAACACCCTCCCTGTCGATGCTAACAAACTTATTTTAGGGGTTGCCGCCGCTACAGGAGCAATCACCGTAGCTGGTGTTTTAAGCTACCGTCGTTTTCACCACGGGCAGCCTCCTGAAGATACCACCGCTAAGCTGCCGTCGGTATTTCCTATCCCCATTCCCCCCACAGCTTTAAACGCGGCAGTGGAGGCGGAAGAAGCGGTAGAAACCAGCAAAATCTCCTAAAAATCCGCTAGATTTCCTCAAAAAAGGTGTTGGCATCCCCGCAGATTTCCCCCTAGGCAACACCTTTTTTTGCCTAATTGTGTCCCAGTTATCAGAATTTTCAGCGATTTTTAAGTTATGTTAAAAGGTGCAACCCTACCACCAGAGGTAAAGATGGGCAACTCTATCACATTTTCTGACACCCCACTTCACAAAGATCATCACATTTGGGAGCATTTAAAACAAGCCATCGCCGCTAGTTCCGGGTTTCGGCGTTGGCAGCAAGAACAACTAGAATCAGGTAAAAATAGAGACGATGCCGATGCTCGTATTTGTTCCTATCTACGGGAAACTTTAGAAACTTTAGCCTACTAGATTGATGCTCCCCAGCTATGAAGGCATGGGGACTTTTTCTGTCCGTTTAAGCTAATTTGCGGGCATTATTTTCTGCAAGCTTCGTAACCCAATAACCAGACAAAAGCGACAATTAAAGGCAGGAAATAATAAATAGCTCGATAGGCGATTAAAGAACCTAAAAGCTCGCCATTAGATACATATTCGGGACGTAATCTCAGCATGATAAACTCAAAAACACCTATTCCCCCCGGCACATTGCTTAATACCCCTGCCGTCATGGCAAATACGTAGAGACCGAAAAATCCTAAAAACGAAGTATTATAGTTGTCCGGGAGAAGAAGATATAGAACTCTAGCGGCTAATATCCAATCAATAAAAGTCAACAAAATCAAAGCCAGGGAAAGATTCCAAGAGGGTAGATATATATTTTCTTTGCCGATTTTTATGGGTTTTTTATAGGTGAGAGCCAAGAAAAAATAGCCAGTAACCAAGAATAAAAAAATTATTCCTAAAGGTTTAGTAGTTAAGAAAGGTAATTTTAAAAGTTGAGGAATCCGTTGGGGATCGAGGAGGAAACTTATACCACCAATGCCTAACATTCCTAACCAAAAGCTTAAATGGGTAAAAGTGATAACTTTGGCAATATCCACCACCCCCACCCCCGCAGGAGTATAGAAACGATAACGGATCGCAGTTCCAGAAAATAAGGTTAAACCAATGGTATTACCAAGGGCATAACTGATAAAAGCAGTGCGGATAATAGTGCCTAAAGCTAAGGGATGATTGATATAATAAAAACCTAGGCGATCATAACCCGTCATCGACAAATAACCCAAAGCCATCCAAAAAATAGCTTCTAGCTTACGACTTGTGGTAATATGATCCAAACTAGCCAAGAGTTGTGCAAAAGTGTAGTGTTTAAATTCTTGACTAATTGCCCAGACCGCTAGAATAAACAAACTCAAGGACAGGATAATCGGAGCAAAACGCAGAATTCTTTTATACATCTTAACTTTTTACGAATTACTTTTAACTAATTAAAATTCATGAGAAAATCAAAGCTAGATTTAGCCAAACGTCTAAATCGATCCCGAAAAAGGAAATATGATAAATTCCTGACTTCTTCCTTATATTTAACAATTACTCTGGTTTTATGTTATCTAGTTTATCTCAATCTTCCTTGGTCTTTCCATCTTTTTATGCGTTGGGCAACTAAAGGGGGTGATTTAAACAAAATTCCTGACAAATTTTATGCAGAACTTAATCAATTGTGTTTGAGGGCAGATAGTACGGGGGAAGTAAGAACGAGAAACTATACAGAATATACAGAAATCGCCGAATCTCTTGGCACCTTTAGATGTACCTTAGTTAATGGTGGTCAAGAGTGGTTAATAGAAGATTATAAATCTTTTAGTTCTGCCGATGAAGCGATTTTAGGCACTCAGTTCGCGGTTTTTATCACCGAGATTTTGGGAACAGATTATAGTTATAGAATTCGCGCTTATATTCCCAGATACTAAGGATAAAGTAACTCCTGAAAAAACCTGTAAACCTAGGGATGGGTTCTGCACCCATCCTAGAAAAAAATTAGTTTTCCGATAGGGGTTTGGGTCGGGAAGGCCGAGGGATAGGGGATTGTCCTGGGGTAAAAGGTCGCTTTTCTCCTTCCCCTTCCGGTCGAGAATATCTATCGGCCGAGGGATGACGATTTTTATCAAAAGGCTTTTTAAAACCTCCCTTACCCATGGGTTTTTTCTTACTGGCAAAACCGAGGTCTAAACCTTCCAAAATAGTTAAGGCATCTCCTTTCAGTTGTACCTGAAAATCCCAAAAACGACTGATCGGTTTACCTGGTAAAGTGCCGCGCAATTTTAGTTTAAAAAACTTGGGTTTCTCCGCTTCAGTTTTGGGCATTTGTCGGATTTTGACCACTACCGCTTGATTTTCCCGTTCAGTAAAGATGACTTCACCTCGAATCGAGAAATAACCCGGGGTAGAAGCGAGGAGTGGCTCTATCTCTGGATCATCCTCTTTTTTCAGGGTTTCTGGTTCCCAAACACCGACAATCTGAACATGAAGGGCATCATTTTCCTGACGGGTGCGGGGATAAACCACCCAAAGATGGGGTTTTTCCAGATCGAGATGATTTTTAACCAAACTGATCACCCGGCCGAGAATCACAGAATCGATCAGAGTACCATCGGCAGTTAAAATATTGCCTTTAGTTAATTGTTCCTCCGATCGCTGATAATGGCCATAGACGAGACCGATCGCCCGATACTGCCGCAGATGACTGGGAGGGGGGATCGGTTGTTGGCGTTTGACTTCTTCGGGGGTGGCTGACTCTACGGCTAAATCAGCCTCGGTATGGGGGGATTCAACGGGGACTTCCTGAATTTCCACTTCAGGAGTCGGGGGGGTTTTCGGTGATTCGGTAAACCGATTCCCAGGACGATTCATATCACACTCCTAGCGGCGGAGACACATAGTAAATTAGTAATCAAGCAAGTCAAAAGCGCGATCTGGGGGGTTACAATAACCCTCTAGGGCGACTCTACTGGCATCTAATATATTAAGAACCATGATCTTTTGACTGTCAACCTAGTCAAAACCCTTTTGAGTCTTGACCGTTTGCCCATTGTACTCAATAAAGAGCGGCCAATTTGATTGATCCCCTAATCAAATCTCTAGATTTCCATAACATTTTCTTGTCTGTCCCCTCGCACCCCAGTCTATGAAAGCTTCTCTCTCTCACCGTCGTTGGCTGTCCATCGGTCTCGTGCTGATGTTATTTGCCTTGCTGTCCTTCTCAATCATGCCGCTATTAACTTCTGTGCTCCAGAGTCAGCACTCCTCGGGACAGAGTAATCTGTCCGTAGTGGAACAAGAGAAATTGGCCAGTCAAGCACTGGGTTATCAGATGGTTTTAGAGCGTGAACCCGATAATCAGGCGGCTTTGCGGGGATTATTAGATACTCGCCTACAGCAGGGCGATTTAAAGCAAGCGATCGAACCTTTAGAAAAATTAGCGCAACTTAACCCCCAACAATCCGATTATCTACTACTTTTAGCAGAAGCAAAACAGCAAATAGAGGATTATGCGGGAGCCACAGCCAGTTATCGCAGTCTTTTGGCCTTCCAACCCCAAAATCTACGGGCCTTAACTGGATTAACTAATTTATTTCTCAGCCAAAATCGCCATACCGAGGCGATTAGTCTAGTCAAAGACACGATTGATCTCGCTTTAAAAGCCGGTTCCGATCCCAATAATCCTGCCAGTTTAATCGATATCGTTTCCGTTCAGTTACTTTTAGGCAAAATCTATTTCGAGCAGCAAAATTATCCGGAAGCTTTAAACGCCTATAAACAAGCTCAACAGATGGATGTTAACGATTTCCGACCGATTTTAGCGACAGCGATTGTACTAAAAGAACAGGGCAAAAATCAAGAGGCTCAACCCCTCTTTCAAGAGGCTCTCAGTCGCGCTCCTTTTGCCTACAGAGAGGAGATTCAGTCCCTAATCGGTGAGCAGTAATCACACCCCACACCCCACACCCCACTTCCTATAGTTTTGCAACAGCAATTTTTGCTAAAAATCAATAAGTGTAAACTTTAATCACAAGGTCGATCGAGTCCCGACAAGGGTGTTATATTAAAAACATAAGGCACAAGGGAAGCGACTCAACTTCCTTTCAGGCAAAAAGACCTAGAGCCTGTGCCACCTGCTCTAGCTCAACGCAACAGCTAAATCGGACGCAGATTCTCAAAGTTTGTAAAGTAAAGTATGGTTTCGCCTCTGTTGCTCGATATAGGACAGATGGAGTGAGCCGTAATCAGCACCTGAGTCGGTAAACTGAGAAATCTTGATGGTTGACAGATAGACTGTTGTGGGTTCCGTAAACCTCTATTATGTTGAGTCCGTTAATTTTTTAGGAGTCCATATCGTTTGTACAAGATGAAGCCCGCCTCCCTAGGCGGGCCTATTGTGTTTTTAGAAAACCGCCACGAGATATTCCTGTAACTGCAATTGATAACCTGCCTGTAGCTGACAGGGATAATCAAGGGAAAACTCAGGTAAAGCTAATAGAGAACTTTTTTGACAACTAACCAAAGCCACATCGAAGCGACAGGTTAAATCGAACCATTGGGGATAAAAGGAGAGAAATATCTGAGCAGATTCGTAAATTCTCCCCTGTTTACGGTAATTGATTGCTAATTTGCCCCCTAAATCCCAATTATCAGCACTGCGGGTTTTAACCTCGACAAAAGCGAGAATCGCCTGAGACTCAGACAAAACGATTAAATCGATTTCACCGCCGCCACTACGCCAACGACGCTGGAGGATATGCCATTGCTGTAATTGCAACCAATCCGCCACCAAATTTTCGCCCAATTCCCCCACAGTTGTCATCTTCAGTAATCAGTAATCAGTAATCAGTTATCAGTTATCAGTTATCAGTTATCAGTTATCAGTGAACAGGGTACAGGGTACAGGGAACAACATTGATTTATTATCCTGTCTTCTGACTCCGAACTCCTGACTACTGGCTCCTGTCTCCTGTCTCCGAACCAAGCAGGACAATTTTCTTTACCAGAGGTCTATTACAAAAGTCCTTCTAGACGACGACGGATGCTGTCTAACTCCGCATCAGGAATCTCGGAAAACTCCTCCTCGGCGGGGGGTACTTCCTCTTTTTGCCAATCCAACTCCTCGGCATTGCTTTCGGGGGGAATTACTAACATACCCGCTTCAATCATCTCCGCTTGATAGCCAGCGCCGCGACAAAATTCTGCCACTTCCTCCGAATCAATTTTCTCTACCGTGGGAGTCGGAAAATCCTGCGCCTCTAACAACAGCGCATAACGGGTGGCATCATCTTCCGATTCAAACATCAACACCTTATTGATAGCTCCCATTTGAATGGTGTGGATACCTTCGTTTTCTGTGCCTGCGTTAAAAAGTAGTACAAATACACGCATAATTACTATTAGCGATCGATAAGCGGTGGTCGTCTATACTCATTTTACCCCCCTTCTCGATCGCTAATCCTCAGCAATTTTAGTTTCTCGTCAACCACTTTTGACCGTTAAGCCGTTGCAGGGTGTAAAACAACAGTAAATCGAGACTAACTTTCCTTTCATCGATCATAAATGATTCAAGTGTACTAGATTGACCCCCGCCCTCAGCTTGGGAAAAAGCTTTTTTACCGTTGATGTTTTCTTCCAAAAAATAAATGCTAAATTGACGCATTCCCCCGAGCCAATTGCCGCTTAACTGCCAACAGGGAGAGCTAGAAAAGCCCTGCACGGAAATTTTATCCTGTTTAAAGGACAGCTTTATATCAGTTATACCCAGCTTTTGCAAGGCGGCAGCCAATGCGGGCTGAAAATGCTGCTCGATAAATTCAGCAAAGGGTTTTTCCTCGACGGTAGGCTCCTTGGGTTTTTTAGCAGCCGCAGGTTGAGCCGGTTTTGCTGCTTCTGCTGCCGGAGTTGCGGGGGTGGTGGTTTCTTCTGCCATAGGAATTAATCAGGAATGGGTAGGTAGCTACAATTATATTTTCTCCCGGGTTATCAGTTATCAGTTTTTTTAGCTAAGTAGTTGGGTGCTAAAAACTATCAGATCCCCCCGCCTAAGCTGTATTGAATTTAAACTGGGTATTGGAAATTTTAGTACAAATGCTCAAACTAATTCTCCCTGCTCCCTGGTCCCTGCTCCCCGCTCCCCTGCAATTTTAACAAGTAATAAGGAATATTACCAATTGTTAACTGAGTCTTGAAAGCCCTGTGCTACAAAGGTTTGAAATGTTAAGAAAGATGTGACTAATGGACAGCTCACGCCGAAGTCTCGCCGAACTTCCGAAGTCTCACGGCCGAAGCCGGCCCCCTGCCTTCGTTAACGCTTATATTCAGCAATATTACTGATTTTTTGGTATTCTTCCTCCGAGTATAAATCCGCCGAAGAAGCAAGGCGATCGAGAAAGAGGATTCCTTCCAGATGATCGTATTCGTGTTGAAAGATGCGGGCGACAAAATCGCTGAAAACTTGACGAATTTCGCGACCATTGCGATCATAATAGGCCACCTCAATCCACTGATGACGGGGGACAAAACCGCGCCAATTGGGGACACTGAGGCAACCTTCCCAACCCTTGACCATTTCCTCGCTCACCTGCAAAATGCGCGGATTAATCATGGCAGTGGCTGGCATGATCGGAGCGTCGGGATAACGAGGATTGGGGTGAGAAGCAACGATAAACAGACGCAGAGACCGAGCAACTTGGGGGGCGGCGATTCCCACCCCGTGGGCAGCTTGTACGGTGGTAATCAGGGAATCGATCAAATTTTGACAGTCAGCATCGAGAAAATTATCGATCGCTGCTGCTTTTTGCTGTAGAATTGGGTTTCCTAATTGGGTGATTGTTAAAACTTGTGTCATCTGTATAAGGATTAATTGTTTACCTCTGAAAATCATTTTATCTTGAGCGGCAAAATCTCGCTAAACTGATAAGGTTTCCTTGCAGCAGCACTAGAGCAACTTTGTTAATCAAAATTAACCGTGGATAGCAGCGCCCAACAACTTTGGCATAATCTCCTAGAGCGTCTAAAATTACTATTAACCCGTCCCGCTTTCGAGACTTGGTTTCAAACGGCGACGGTTAAAGAATGGCAAAACGATCGCTTAGTAATTCAAGCTGCCAATCCTTTTATTCTTAACCATCTTCAGAAAAATTATCTGTCAACAATTGCTGAAGTAGTGGAGGATATCGTCGGTTATCCCGTCGAGATTCAACTAACGGCACAACAGGGGGATTTGATCGCTATTTTCCAGCCTCACACTAGCTTAGAATTAGAATTATCTCCCGGTAATCAACTTAACCCTAAATATAATTTTTCCCGTTTTGTTGTCGGGCCAACTAATCGCATGGCCCACGCGGCCGCTTTAGCGGTGGCGGAATTACCCGGACGCGAATTTAACCCGCTTTTTCTCTGTGGTGGGGTGGGGTTAGGTAAAACCCATTTAATGCAAGCGATCGGTCATTATCGTCTGGAATTATATCCCCAATCCAGGGTTTTTTATGTATCCACGGAACAATTTACGAATGATTTAATCACCGCTATCCGTCAAGATAGTATGGAAAGTTTTCGTAATCATTATCGTCATGCCGATATATTATTAGTGGATGATCTGCAATTTATTGAAGGAAAAGAATACACTCAAGAAGAATTTTTTCATACCTTTAATACCCTGCACGAAGCTGGAAAACAGGTGGTTTTAGCCTCCGATCGCCTGCCCAAACAGATTCCCAGTTTACAGGATCGTTTAATTTCTCGCTTTTCTATGGGATTAGTCGCCGATATCCAAGCACCAGATATCGAAACTCGTATGGCAATTTTACAAAAAAAGGCCGAGTACGAAAATCTGCGTCTCCCACGAGAAGTTATTGAATATATTGCCGTTAATTATACTTCTAATATTCGCGAATTAGAGGGGGCATTAATCCGGGCTACCACTTATATTTCTATCTCCGGATTGCCGATGACGGTAGAAAATATCGCGCCAGTTTTAAATCCACCAATGGCCAAAATTGCCACTTCTCCTGAGATTATTATGGCGGTAGTAGCGGAAAAGTTTCAACTCTCGATCGCCGATCTAAAAGGAAATTCCCGCCGACGAGAAATTAGTTTTGCCCGACAGATTGGGATGTATTTAATGCGTCAACACACGGATTTAAGCTTACCGCGCATTGGCGAAGAATTTGGCGGCAAAGATCACACCACCGTTATTTATAGCTGTGATAAAATCAACCTTTCCCAGCATCAAGATCGACAATTACAAGAAATCTTAGCCCAACTAATCGAGCGAATTAACTCCCTCAGTCGCAATCAGTAGTCGGGGCGAATTATGAATGATGAATTGGGGAGATGGGGTTTTTCAGTAAACAGTAATCAGTGAACTGAAAACTCACATCTGATAACTGATAACTGATAACTGATAACTGATAACTGATAACTGATAACTGAGATTAACTACAGGAGAATAAACTGGCAATTGTAGCGAGGAGACGAGAGGTCATGGGTAAACTATCGATCACCATAGCTGTACATAATAACATCATGTAAAGAATGGAATATTTAAACAGCGATCGAGCCATGTCCCGATCGAAAGGATTCTGTTTTAATCGCCAAGCTTTTTTCAGGAAAACAAACCCTAAAATTAAAGCCGCTACACCATAAACCACACCACAGGCAGCCAAGGGATAAATCAGGAGGAAAGTGAAAGGAACGACGATTAAAGTATAGAGCCAAATCTGATCGCTAGTGGCTTCTTCCCCTTTAACTACGGGCATCATCGGGATATCCACTTCGGCATAATCATCCTTGATCATTAAAGCTAAAGCCCAAAAATGGGGAGGAGTCCAGAGGAAAATAATGGCGAATAAAATCCAGGGAATCCAACCGAGATCGCCCGTTACTGCCGCCCAACCGACGAGAGGAGGAATCGAGCCAGCCGCGCCACCGATAACAATATTTTGGATACTATGACGCTTGAGCAGATGGGTATAAATCAGCATATAAAATGCGATGCCGGTCATTGCTAAAAATCCGCTCAAAGTATTGACAAAAAAGACAAAAAGTGCTAGGGAAAGAGAGGCTAAAACGAGGGCAAAAATGAGGGCGTGGAGGGGTTGCACGCGACCGGAGGGGATCGGACGGGCGCGAGTACGAAGCATGGTGTGATCGATGTCGCGATCATAGATGCAGTTTAAGGTTTGAGCGGCGGCGGCGGCGAGAGTGCCACCGAGGAGGGTAAGAAAGAGTAAGAGAGGGGAAACCTGACCTTTAGAGGCGATTTCCATAGAAGCGGCTGTAGTAATCAGCAGTAGAGGAATAATTCGCGGTTTGGTGAGTTGATAATAACTTTTAGCGACTTGTAAAAAATTATCGTGGTGGCGAAGGGCTTGAGTTCCAGTCATCGTGATTAAATCCTTAGAGATGGCTTATAGGTGCGAAAGAACGATCGCGAAGGGCAAAAGTGGTAAAAGCGACGAGGGTTGCCACCAATAGCGCACCGATGCTGTGGTGGGTAATGGTTAAGGGTTCCACCTGGAGATGCAGTTTCAGGGTGGCAACGCCCAAAAATACCTGTAGGGCGACTAATCCCCCGGCGCTAAAAGCTAGTTTTTTGAGGAGAGGATGGATAGCGGCAGCTCGCCAAGCGAAGAAAACTAGGGTTAACACCGAGATAGTGGCGGGAAAAACCCCGATAATGTGGCTATTCATCACCGTGCAGAGTTGGGAAACCGTTAAACACTGATGGGCAGCCCAACGGGAACCGACGAGACCGCCGAGGAGACATTGCAGATAAACTAGACCGGTGGCGACCATTCCCATCCAAGTTAGTTTCCCGACCGTACCTGTGCCACGGTAGGGAGTCAGACCGATAGCAATGACGATTAGGGTGGCAAAAAAGAGCAAAGCTGTGGCTAAATGGGCGGTTACGATGTCAAATCGCAGTAATTGGGTGACGGTTAATCCTCCCAGGACTCCTTGCAGGAGAATTAAAGCCAAGGCAGCGATCGCAGATGGCAACAGCCAAGGGGGAAGATGGCGACGATACCACCAAGACAGACCGACGAGAGCGATCGTACTAAACCCGATCAAAGAGGCATCGAGACGATGAAACCACTCCAGAAATACCTGTAGATTCATCTGCTGACTGGGAATCCATTGACCGTAACAGAGGGGCCAATCGGGACAAGCTAAACCGGCGTTCATAACTCTGGTGGCAGCGCCCACCACCATGAGGGCGAAAGTAGCGATCGCAATTTTCCAGACTAAGCGGCGCATCCACACCTGAATATTGCCGGTTTCTCTTAGGGGTGTCGGGTTAAAAACAGATTCGGTCATCGGTTTGCCTGTTCTCAAGGAGTCTGTCATCAAAGATCCTGGCTTGGTTTGCCAGTTAGTTATCACTGTGAATGAGTTTTTTTACGACAGGTAAAACCTTTTAGATATTCTTTAGATTTCTGGCCATTTCCGTTACATTTGTTTACATAAACTCAGAATAAGATATAAAAATTAGTTATTTAAAATACTTTCCCTGAAAACGATCCCAAAGAAAAGATAAAATTCTCAGAAGATGCTGGTTAAATTTCCCATCTATAGGGGAATCATGTTTTAGCCTTGAATAAGTAGCCACTATTGAAAATATTGAAAAGACCGTGAAAATTCCCAGCAGTATCCTGACGCTCGTACTCGGGATCACCTTAACCTTAATTAGTCTCTGGTACGGCCAAAATCATGGCTTAATGCCTGTGGCCGCTTCCGAAGATGCTCAGGAGATAGATAATATCTTTAATCTGATGATGACCATCGCCACGGGACTATTTTTAATAGTTGAAGGCGTGATTATCTATATAGTGATTCGCTTTCGCCGTAAACCGGGGGATCAAACCGACGGGCCGGCAGTGGAGGGCAATGTCCCCCTAGAAATCTTCTGGACAGCCATCCCGACGGTAATCGTTTTTATCCTTGCCGTCTATAGCTTCGAGATTTATAACAATATCGGCGGTCTCGATCCCTTGATTTCCAAGGGTGGCAAAGGAGAAATCGCCCACCACGGTCATCACCACGGCACGATGATGGCCATGGGCGGCGATCGCAGAGTAGCCCTAGGTATCGGCAATTCCTACGATGGTGAAGGAGTTCCCCCCCTAGTGGTCAATGTTAAAGGTATTCAATACGCTTGGATCTTCACCTATCCCGAAACCGGCATTGTTTCCGGAGAACTGCACGCTCCCGTCAATCGCCCCGTGCAACTGAATATGGAAGCGGGAGATGTGATCCATGCTTTCTGGGTTCCCCAATTGCGTCTAAAACAGGACGTTATCCCCGGACAGGAAACGGTGTTATCGTTCACATCCAACCAAATTGGTCAATATCCGATCATTTGTGCGGAACTTTGCGGGGCCTATCACGGCGGCATGAAATCTAGCTTTGTAGTTCACTCCCAAGGGGATTACGACCAATGGGTGCAGGATAACACGATCGCCGAAGTTGACAGCGATCGAACTGTAGCCATGACCACTAAAGATCGCTCTGATAGTCAATATTTGACCCCCTACACCGAAGAAATGGGCATAAACGGTGAAATCCTCGCCCAAGTTGCCCATCAGCAGCAAATGTAATTTTTCTTGTCATCTAAAATCTTGGCCTTATGACAGCATCAACGGAAATAACCACCCCAGCAACCGTTCCCGAGGTGATCCATCACCGCAAGTGGACCGATTACTTTACTTTCTGCACCGATCATAAAGTCATCGGTATTCAATACCTGGTGACTGCCTTTCTTTTCTTCTTTATTGGCGGTGCTTTCGCGGAAGTGCTGCGGACAGAATTAGCCACTCCCGACCCCGATTTCGTCTCCCCAGAACTATATAACCAATTCATGACCATGCACGGAACGATCATGATCTTTCTTTGGATCGTTCCGGTTGGGGCAGGTTTTGCCAATTATCTCATTCCCCTGATGATTGGGGCGGAAGATATGGCTTTTCCTCGTCTTAACGCCGTGGCTTTCTGGCTTAATCCCCCCGGCGGGCTGCTATTATTATCCAGTTTCTTTGTCGGCGCACCCCAGTCCGGTTGGACTTCCTACCCACCTTTAAGCTTAATTAGCGGCAAATGGGGGGAAGAATTGTGGATTTTGAGCCTTTTATTGATCGGGACTTCTTCGATTTTAGGCTCGATTAATTTCATCACCACGATCCTGAAAATGCGGATTCCTGAGATGGATTTGTACAGTATGCCGCTATTTTGTTGGGCAATGCTGGCCACCTCGACTCTGGTACTGCTTTCCACCCCCGTTCTCGCTTCTGCTCTCGTTCTCTTGTCCTTTGATTTAATCGCTGGCACGAGCTTTTTTAACCCTGCCGGCGGCGGCGATCCGGTGGTTTATCAGCATATGTTCTGGTTTTACTCCCATCCTGCCGTTTATATCATGATTTTGCCCTTTTTCGGCACTATATCGGAGATATTACCAGTTCATGCGCGTAAACCGATTTTTGGTTATCGAGCGATCGCCTATTCCAGTCTCACCATCTGTTTCTTGGGTTTAATCGTTTGGGCCCACCATATGTTCACCAGCGGCACCCCCGGCTGGTTACGGATGTTTTTCATGGCGGCAACCATGTTAATCGCCGTTCCCACGGGCATTAAAATCTTTAGTTGGTGTGCCACTCTTTGGGGGGGTAAACTGAGTCTCAATACGTCTTTATTATTTGGGATCGGTTTCCTGTCTTCCTTCCTCATCGGTGGTTTGACCGGGATTATGTTGGCTTCTGTTCCCTTCGATATCCACGTCCACGATACCTATTTTGTCGTCGGTCACTTCCATTATGTACTATTTGGTGGTACGGCAATGGCCCTGTTTTCTGCCGTTTACCATTGGTTCCCGAAAATGACCGGACGGATGTATAACGAGACTCTCGGTCGTATTCACTTTGTTCTCAGTTTTATCGGTTTGAATTTAACTTTCATGCCGATGCACGAATTGGGATTATTGGGTATGAACCGTCGTATTGCTCTGTATGATGTGCAGTTTCAGGATTTAAATGTTCTTAGTACCGCAGGAGCTTATATTCTCGGTATATCGAGTATTCCCTTCGCTATTAATATGGTCTGGAGTGCCTTTAAAGGTCAACCCGCCGGCCGTAATCCTTGGCGCGCTTTAACCCTAGAATGGCAAACCTCCTCTCCCCCAATTATCGAGAATTTCGAGGAAATGCCGATTCTTTGGTCCGGCCCCTACGATTACGGTATTGATATGGAAGAATCGGAAGCAGAGGAATCAGTACAAGATATCCTCGCTGAAGTGGGCGCCGAATCGCAATAATCAGTTATCAGTTATCAGTTATCAGTTCACTGATTGCTGTTTACCGAAAAAAAGCTTCCCACTTCCCACTGAAAAAAAGCTCCCCGTCTCCCGTGTAAACTAAGGACATTCAATCATGCAAGGTTCAACGCTCGAAGATTCTCAACTCTCTGTCAATTATCATCAGGAAACGGTGGAACACGGACATCATGGCCACCCAGATCATCGCTTATTCGGTGTGGTTTTGTTTCTAGTGGCGGAAAGTTCCATCTTTTTAGGCTTATTTGCCGCTTTCTTGTTCTACCGTACCATGTTACCCGTTTGGCCCCCCGCCGGCACGCCAGAATTAGAGTTAACCCTACCGACAATTAACACGATTATTCTGGTGTCCAGTAGTTTTGTTATGCACATAGGACAAAAGGCGATTAAACAAAACAATAATGCCGGTTTACAATTGTGGTTCGGTATTACTGCCCTGATGGGAATTATCTTCCTTTGTGGTCAAGGATACGAATATTATCACGCTGAATTCGGTCTGACAACTAATGTTTTCACCAGCGCTTTTTATGCCTTAACCGGATTCCACGGTCTCCACGTTACCTTCGGTTTAGTGCTGATTCTATCTGTCCTCTGGCGTTCTCGTCAAAAAGACCACTATTCTAGTCAATCTCACTTTGGTGTGGAAGCGGCAGAATTATACTGGCATTTCGTCGATGTGGTCTGGATTATCCTGTTTTTACTGGTGTATATCTTGAGATAATTTTTGTTATTTGGTAGGAGAAAAGGGCGATCGCTTGATCGCCCTTTTTTCTGTATTTCAATTTACAGCAGTTATCCTATAGGTTATACTTCATTTTTATGAGAAATGCCGTAACTGGTAACTGATCACTGATAACTGATAATTAACGACGACCGAATAAACTCCAACCTTTGCCACCACTAACGGCCGGTTCAGCTTTTTCAGCGACGGGAGCAACTTCTGCGGGGTTTTCCTCACCGGAAAGATTAGAAAGATCGTAGTTTTCTACTAGGAAAAGAGACGCTTTTTCAATAGTAGAATGATCCCAGAAAAGGGTGGAAGGTAACTCTTGACCGACCCAATCTTCTAGATCACCCACCATCGTTACCGCATCGATAGAATCTAAACCATAACGGGTTAAAGGTTCAGTCACATTAATCGTTTTTGCATCCAAAGATAACTGATCGGCTAACTGTTTAACTAACCAATTTTGTACGAGATTATTAAGATTGGAGTTGGAGTTCATGGGTTTTTTCCTCGGTAGTTTGTGAAGGGGCTAATTGAAAAGGCACGATCGAAAAATGTTGATTTTCTCGATATAATTTCAGCAATTCTTGGGCAACATTTTCTACATACACCTCAGATAGAGTGTAAGGTAGCGGCCGGAGAGTTCGCAGTAATCGGTGTAAACTCAACACCAACCATTCCCCCCGGGCAAAAAATTCACCCAAGATGGAACGATTATAAAGCCAAGTGTGTAAACAAGCAGAAGCGGCGTGTAAAGTACAGTATTTCTTGGCAATCTCGAACAATTCGGGTGATTGGTCGTGACCATACTCGAATTTCGATTGACTAATCTGTTCATCGTGAGCATTTAGTTCCTCTAAAACTAAATTACCCAACATCAACAGATTTTCTAATACTTCCGGGTCCACCTCCTGAGAATCTTTCAATCCTTCCAGCATATCAAGGGCAATCTCTAAACCCTGTAGGGAATCATCGATTCCCCGGCCAAATAATTCTAAATTATTGGGTTCAAAGGGAGGAACTGACTTTTCTAGGCTAAAAATCGTCTCTAAACGGCTTTTTAACGCCGACATGGTGCGCGAGTTGCGTTTAGCCCGATATTTAGTTAAAGGACGCAATTGTAGGATTAAAGCATGAAGATTGACGATCGAACTGCCGTCAAACATACTGATAATCGAATTATCCCGCAGTAGCTTCTGGAAGATGCCGAATTCGTGTTCTTCTCGCATATAAAAACGCGACCCCAAGACCACATAAACACTATTAACCATCTCCTCCAGACGGACGGTGACAAAATATTTTACCACCGAAGCCCAGACGCTAAACTGTTCGGGGATAATATGAAAACCTCTCGCGGCCGGAATCGTCTCGCAATCACAAATAAGGATGTCAAGGAAAGCATCCACGAGAGTGCGCCGGGGTTGGGGCAAATCCATCACAGTTTTGTTATAGATTACCCGATTAACGGCAAAACCGAGGGTAGTTCTTAAAGCGGTATCGGCTGCCCCGTGGGAAAAAGCAGCGCACAACATTCGGGTAATCTGGAAACCTTTCAGGGCTAATTCTAAACCGTCTCCCTCCTCGCGTAAACGCATGGAATCGGGGACGAAACAATCTTTAAAACCAATACCACTCATATCCGAGGCGCGCACGCCATGGGTGTATATTTTCGGCAAATTATAGTATTTTTCGGGGTCTAATTGCCGTTTATCTACCATAAATAGGGTTAAACACTTTGGCCCGCCGTTAGCATCGGTTTTCGCCAAAATAAAGGAAACTCCAGAGATAGTCGCCCGGTTAATCGGCCATTTCTCGCCATTGAGAATATAACCTCCTTCCACCTTCGTCGCGGTCAGATCACCATTGATCAGATCGCTGCCGTGTTCCTTTTCCGAGTAACCCAGACACATCGCCCCATAGTCATCCATGATAAAACGGGCGAGCTTCTGTTTCTGTTCTGGGGTTCCCGCCATCCAGTTTAAAAACGACCAGAATAGGGTAGTAAAAGCGATGCCGATAGTTTGATCCCGTCGGGAAAGTACCCGCACAAAAGCGACAAATTCCTCAAAAGAGGTAAATTCACCGCCGCAATCCGTGGGAATGTAGTAGTGTTGGAGTTTCCAGTCGTATAACCAGCGAATTTCCTCGTGGGGAAATTCTTCGCTCTCGTCAATTTCGATCACCCGCTTGTAGGATAGAGGGTTATCGGGATTGAGAGGATCGCCTAAGTCTTTTTCCAGTGCTTCAGCAGTCCAGTATTGCTTAAGCTTTTTCATAGTGCCTCTAGGACAGATACAATGTGCTTTTCGTCAATGCCTTCGGTTAGAAGACCCGACCATTCACAAAAATTAATGACCATTCTAGACTTTTGGCCGTACAATGGCAACAATTCTTAATTTCCCCTTTACCTTAAATGTGCTAGAAACCCCCTGGGTGGGGTGCTAGACTACCCTCTGCGGTAATTATGCCCAAATTGAGGTGATTAAACCGCCTTAGTTAAGGGGATGTGAGACCGATGGGGATTGGGATAGTAGGATGGAGGAGGCTGCTAGACCGCAGGAAGGGGTATGATTAATAGTTATGCGGCTCGTTCCCTGTTCATACTTTTTCCTTGAATGTAATATTCAACTGGCAGATTACGATTAGAATGTTTAAGGTACAAGTTTTGCTTGCCATAGGGTTTAGAAGTCTAGGAAGAATATGATGATGGAATCAATAGATGAACGGATAGATGCCAAAATTGGTGAGGTTCGTACTGAATCTATCGATCTCAGCTTTGGAGAAATCATCAGTTTATATTCTCAAAATGAACTCATTATTCAACCGGAATATCAAAGGTTATTCCGATGGTCTAATCAACAAAAGTCTCGTTTAATAGAATCCATACTTCTTGAGTTGCCAATACCACAGATATTTACTATTGAGAACTCAGATGGGGTTTTGGAGTTAATTGATGGCTTACAACGCCTTAGCTCTGTGATTCAATTCATTGATGCCAATGTACTGAATTTCACTGATATAGATGGAGAAAAGCTGAAATCTCTAAAGTTAGAAGGTTGTGATCAGATTTCAGAACTTAATAATCTGACTTTTGAAGATTTATCATTGAGACTCAAGCTTAGGATTAAAAGATCCTCTGTAAGGACAGTAATTATTAAAAGGCAAAGTAATTCTTTTCTGCGTTATGAAATGTTCAAGAGGTTAAATACTGGGGGATCAATTCTAGCTCCACAGGAAATTCGCAACTGTTCTTCTAGGATGTTTGGTGAGCCAGGTATAAAGTTCTATAGGTTTCTCCAAGAAAGATCCTCCTATTCAAACTTTAAGACTTGCATAGATACATTGTCTCAATCAGAAAAAGAACAAAAGGGAGACGAAGAGCTTGTCTTAAGATTTTTTGCCGCAAAAAATGCTCAAGATCTCTTCCGGGGGAGTGTGAGAGATTGGTTAGACACATACATGGAAAATATATTATTTGAAGAAATACAATTTGATTATTCTACTGAAACACAAGACTTTAATAGATTATTTGATTACTTGAGCCAAATTCTCGGCAGTGGTGCTTTTGTTCGATATCGCGATCAATCACCAATTGGTGCTTTAGCTCCAGCTTATTTTGAAGCTGTTACAATTGGCGTGTTTAGGATACTAGAAATATTAGAGAATCTGGATAATTCTTCTGTTAGGGATGAAATAATCAAAATTGTTCAGTCAAACAGCTTTAAGGATAATATTGGACCTGGAGCTAACTCCAGAACTAAGCTTTCTAATAGAATTGGATGTATTCAAGAAGGTTTAAATCAACTCAGCTTCTGGAGTAATTTTAATGAGCAACTGGGCGAATGAGATCGAGGCTGATCTCAACTGGAGAGAAGGAGAACTGGCTGCAATTAAAATTCAAATATTAAAGACTAAGAGGGTTGAGCATCCTGTAAGGTATGAAGCTCTCTTGAGAGCTATTACTACTTTGCTATATGCTCACTATGAAGGTTTTTGTAGATTTGCATGGGATTTATACCTCGATACAATTCAAAGGCAAAATATTAAACGCAATCAATGCCGTGAGGAGGTTATAAAGCTATCGCTAAGGAAGCGCTTTAAAGAACTTGGAGGTGATTTGTCAGCAGATGGAGTTTGGAGCTTTTTTTCCAACGAATTGCCAGCTTTAATTAATGAGAATATTGAATTCAATATTCGCTTAGAAGCAGATAGCAATTTAAAGCCTATGCTGCTTAAAAAGAACTCTACAGATGCTGGTTTATCATGCTCAATGGTGGATCAACATGAGCTTTTACTTAAGACATTAGTAAGCAGGAGAAATAATATAGCTCATGGGCAGAAAGAAATAATTCATGATCTGACTGAGTATAACAAGTATGAAAATGCGGCTTTGGAAGCTATGTATGAGCTAGGACTATCTGTAATTGATTGCTTAGATAATCAGAAGTATTTGAAACCATCAAATCCGCCTAGCTCATCATGAAATCTACGCATTTTAATCGCTGTAGGGTGCGTTCCCTAATGTGGCTCCTACTGCTGCACCGATAGTGATTAAACCGCTGACTCATATCATTTTTCAAAAGTGATGACAGACTTAGTTGATTATTCCAAAGTGCAATTCCTCTCTGAGAGCGGAATTGCACTTTCAGATGTTAATCACGACTATTGAAAATTGGTATCAATTTCTTTTTCAACCAGATTTTGGAATACCAGCTATTATACTAAATCCGTTGAGTATAGGCTACATATCAGGAGAGGCACTCATGCAAGAGGCACTCATGCAAAACTGAGAATAAATAATCAGTTTTTAATAACCGGATTTAGTATTAGTTGTTGAGCAACTGAAGTAAGGTGGGCATTGCCCACCCTATTGTTGTATGGATGTAAGTTGGATTGCAAGCTCCAGTTTTTAACCAGGGAACCAATCTTCATCAAGAATTTTCTCAATTGTCCAAGGACAGTCAACTGGTAAAGTTAATCCACTTTTGCGGCTCGCTTTTCCCAGAGCTTTTTGATAACAATAAACAAACCGTTCTAAGGCATGATTGTAGATTACCTTAGAGCGAAACAGCAAGCTCAATTCCAATCTGAAATTATCTATCTCGTCTGTCCAGTGGGGTAGGTAGTAAGGATGATTCCAGTAGGCGTAAAGTAGCAGGTGACTGAGGAGTTGAATAAGAAAAGAAAGCTTTCTGCTTTGTATTTGCGTTCATCCACCATTTCCTCTAATTCCTCGGCTAAAGTTTGCCAATCTAAAGTATTGCGATCAGGCGATCGCATCTTTTCTATCTGGTCTTGCAGCCAAGCTACATAGTCTTTTTCATATAGGGTTTCAGCCATTAATTTTACCTCTATACTAATCTTTTTTTATCCTATCAAAATATACATCTCATTGTATAGCTCAAGCACCAAGAAAATGCTCGTTATTGAAATATTACATCCCATCATTCAGTCAATAGACCTCTGGTAAAAATCAAAAATTGTTGTTAGGGTTAGTGCGATGCCGAAGGCACTGCGTAGCAGTACGCCATCGCTGTAGGGTGCGTTCCCTGATGTGGCTCCTACCGCTGCACCGATAGTGATTAAACCGCAAAGTGCGGTATTGGGTTTTATTGAGGGGGTGTTAGACCGATGGGGGTGGGATATTAGGACAGAGGGGGTGGCTCGACCGCAGAGAGCGCTATAATTAATATTTAGATGCCTCCATGGCTAACTTGAAGTGAGAGTATATGTTTAAAGAAACTACTTATTTGCATAAGTTCAGTTATTTTCTTGGATTGGTTCGAGAGATTGGTGACTGGAATTTCCTATACCGCTATGTAATACGAGGATTTTATAAAATAACCAAGCTCAACCAGAAAATGGTTCTATTTAATAATGTAGAAATGACTCTGCCCTATGATAGTCGATTCGGAACGGAAATTTTCCTCAAGGGAAGCAAGTTAGATTGGGGATCTGAAATTATCCTTCATCGGTTCTTAGATATTAATAAAGACTTTATTGATGTTGGGGCTAATATTGGTTATTATAGTTTACTGGCTGCTCCTTCATCTAATCAGGTTTATGCCTTTGAACCCGATCCGAGAATGGTTGAACACTTAAAGAGAAATCTTTCCCAGTTTCAAAATTGTCATATTCTAGAAGAAGCACTTTTTTCCGAGCCTGGCACTATGGATCTTAATTTGAACTCAATGCCTGAACTAAATTCGCTGGTTAGGTATAGTCCCCAAGAGAACAAGGTGACAGTCAAGGTAAATACTTTAGACAAATTGATGTCTGATTATCCGTTACTAAGTGTTTCCTGTATCAAAACAGATGCTGAAGGAGCAGACTTCGATATACTAATGGGTGGCAAAAATCTTCTCATTCGAGATCAGCCTTTGGTCTTGTCGGAAATTTATCCGACAAACAAGCTCCTTGAATTCCTTAAATCTATTGAATTTACCTGTTTTGCTTTCGTCAAATCTAAGGATGAGAATGGAGATAATTTCCAACCAAAATTCATCAAGATTGAAACAAAACCGATCAACTCTCGCATTAAAATGATTTTCTTAGTTCCTCCTAGGCTCTTGTCAAGGTTTGAAGAGCTAAAAGATGTCTAACACTTCGCCACCGCGGACGAAACAGAGCTTATTTCTAGGATAGCGATCATCATAGCTATAGGGTGCGTTCCTTGATGTGGCTCCTACTGCCGGACCGATAGATTTTGGGGAACGCACCATGCTCATTAAACATCTCCAAAAATTATAACCTGATCACAGCCTGCTTTGGGTCTATATACTAACTAAATAGTTCGATAGCTCAAATGTATATCTATCGTTGCTAATTCAATTTCACTGAAAAAATATCAGGGCTCTTCTCGACTTTGTGTGATAATTTTTGCTTATGGAATCTTGAAATGCTTATCGGGCAAGACGTTTAGGGCTATTTTAACGTTCGGCGATGACTTCGGCGTGAGATCAGTAGTTCGACAAGCTCACTAACACGAACGCTCAGTCGAGCCGAGGAAGAAACTATCAGTATAGACCTCGTTTCCACACATAAACCAGAAGAGCTGCCAGTTTTCCTAGCCATTGCCTCATAACTGATATATTTCCTGAAAAACTGGGCAATCTAGGACTAGACAGCATCGTGATAAAGGGGATAAGACTTTGGACTCTGCTAACGCTCAGAAAATTCTCGGCTATTTCATCGAAGAAGCAAAAGAACACCTGGAAACTTTGGAACAGGGGATTTTAGACTTAGGCAATCTCGTCAACAACAATGAACAGATGAACGAGATGTTTCGTGCCGTCCATTCCGTCAAGGGGGGGGCGGCCATGTTAGGTTATGGCAGTATCCAAAAAACTGCTCACCGTCTTGAGGATGCTCTTAAAATACTGAAAGAAAATCCTATAGAAGTCGATCAAAAATTAGAGTCTTTGTTCCTCAAGGGTTATGATCTGCTTCAGATATTGATCGATAAGCTGCAGAGTCCCTTGGGTTTGCAAGGCGAGGAAGCTGACGCTATCGTTAAAAACGGTGAAGCGACTTTTGCCGAATTACACGCCCATCTTCACTATCTTCTGGGCCAAGGAAAATCGACCCCAGCTATTGCGGCGGCCTCTTCTATTTCTATCAGCGTCAGAGATATCCTCAAACAGATGTTACAACTGTTCAAACAGCAAGAAACCAGCGCTTCCCGTCAGCAATTACAAAAATTAATTTTACCTCTGTCTAAATTGGCTTCAGAACAGCAACAATGGCAATATTTAGTTAAAAATGCCCAATCGGCCCTGGCTAACCCCAAACATTCCTATCGTACTCTCGCCCCAGTTATTATTAAGGAATTAAAACAAGCTAGTGATTTATTAGAATGGGGTCGCGGGGAAGAAATCACCGTCAGTCAAGAATTGCAATTATTAGCCACCGCCAAATTACCACAAATCCTGATTACCCTGGAACCAGAATTAGTAGCTAGTACCCTGCTGCAAATGTTCAATCGCCAACAGGTCTCGCAACTGGTACAGTTATTACAAACGAGACGTTAACAGCTGCCCCGGCGTAACTAATTGTGCGCCAACCGAGGTGGCAATAATCCTCGATGGTGAATTGGGATAGAGCCAAACCAGAAAAAGCTAAGATATGGCAAGATAAAAACTTAATGCTGACGGCTGACCAATATCAGACCTAAGGCAGCATCTCTTGAGTCACCGGTCAAGCCGGGATTTACTGAGAGTAAGCGATCTGCTAGAGTTTTAACGTTGGTTAAATTTCTCGGGCAGAGAAAACAAACAAAACCATAATGGTGTTACTGGGTGTGTGGAAGTGCTTAAAAATCTCAATTTTTCGAGGCGATACTCCTCGCTGGCCCTGCTGCTGGCTATTTTCGGATTATTTCACGGGACGGTCATGGCCCAAGAAGAACCCCCAGAGACGGTTTTTCCCCGCGTCGAGCAGCTAGTACAGTCTCCTCCTGCGACGGGAGAAACTACTCCACCCGTGGCACCGGCACCGGAAACCCCGACGGAAACCCCAACGGAAACCCCAACCCCTCCAGAAACTCCCCCAACCTCCCCACCAGCGCAGGCCGAGGAGTCGCGAGTTTTGGTGGCTGAAGTGGTAGTACAAGGGGCCGATCGAGAATTAGAAAATCTAGTTTATAATACCATTCGCACCCGACCCGGACGAAGCACGACTCGATCGCAACTACAAGAAGATATTAACGCCGTTTTTGCCACGGGATTTTTTGCCGATGTGCGTGCAGTTCCCCAAGATACGCCCCTAGGGGTGCGAGTTACCTTTGAGGTGCAACCTAACCCCGTTTTTCAGGGTGTACAGATTCAAATTGCCCCGGAAACCGTGGACAAATCGATTTTACCTGCCGGGGTGGTCGAGGAAATTTTCGCCAGTCAATACGGCAAAACCCTGAATTTGCGGGAATTACAGGCGGGGGTCAAAAAAATCAATGACTGGTACAGCAAAAACGGCTATGATCTAGCCCAGGTGATTGGTGCGCCGCAAGTCACTCCCGATGGTCGGGTGATTCTGGTCATTTCCGAAGGTTTAATCGAAAAAATTCAAGTACGTTATTTTAACGTCGAACAGGAACCGGTCAAGGCTAAAACCAGAGAATTTATCATTACTAGGGAAATGCGCCTAAAAGCGGGGGATATTTTCAACCGCAATACTGCCCAACAGGATTTACAGCGTGTTTTCGGTCTCGGTTTATTCGAGGATGTGCGTCTGTCTTTTTCCCCCGGCAGCGATCCAAGTGAGGTGATTGTTAACGTCGATGTGGTAGAAGGTAATACTGGTTCCCTGGCTGCTGGGGGCGGTATTAGCTCGAATGCGGGCTTATTCGGCACTGTCAGCTATCAACAGCGCAATTTTGGCGGTAATAACCAAACTTTAGGGGCAGAAGTCCAGTTAGGGGAACGGGAATTTTTATTTGATCTGAGTTTTTCCGATCCTTGGATTGCCACGGATAATTTCCGCACTTCCTACACGGTGAACGTTTTCCGGCGACAGTCGATTTCTCTGGTTTATGATGGGGAAGATTCCTCAATTCGGACTCTTAACGACAATGATAGTCCCCGTATCGTCCGGACGGGTGGCGGTATTACTTTTGTCCGTCCTTTGGCCCCTGATGTGTTTACGAAACCAAAATGGGTGGTTTCCCTAGGCTTTAACTATCAACAGGTACAGGTGCAAAATGCCAATGGTGACATCTCCCCTCTGTCTGCACCTCTCAACGGTTTTGGCAGTCAACAACTGTCCTTTAGTTCCTCTGGGATCGATGATCTACTTTCCCTAAATATTGGCGCTATTCAAGATTTTCGCGACAATCCCCTGCAACCCACCAGTGGTTCCTTCCTGCGTCTAGGTTTAGAACAAACTATCCCAGTCGGTTCTGGCAGTATTTTCGGCACTCGTGTTCGGGGTAGTTACAGTTACTTTATCCCCGTTCGCTTTATTAATTCCTTTAATCTCTTTGAAACCGATATTTTTAAAGGTCAGCAATCCCTCGCTTTTAATGTGCAAGCAGGGACAGTATTAGGCGATTTACCCCCCTACGATGCTTTTATTGTGGGGGGTAGTAACTCTGTACGGGGTTACGCCGAGGGAGAAGTGGGTAGCGGTCGCAGTTATTTCCAAGCGACGGCCGAATATCGTTTTCCCATTGTCGCCATTATCGGGGGGGCTTTATTTGTCGATTTCGGCACTACTGTTGGTTCCCAAGGGGATGTTCTAGGTCAACCCGGGATTGTCCGGGATTTACCCGGTACCGGTCTCGGTTACGGTTTGGGTGTTCGGGTACAATCTCCCGTCGGCCAAATTCGGGTTGACTACGGTTTTAATGTCGATGGTGGTTCTCGTCTCCATTTCGGTATCGGGGAACGATTCTAATCAGTTATCAGTTATCAGTTATCGATAAATTTAGTTCTTTTTGTTGTTCACTGATAAAAGCTTTATTACTTGATAATTATGGTTTCTACTATCTCTAAACAATTTGAATTATCGGGAATTGGACTGCATTCGGGGGAGATAACACGGGTGCGCGTCTGTGGGGCAAATCCAGGGGAAGGACGTTATTTTGTCCGCAGAGATCTAGCCAATCAACCGATTATTCCCGCTCTAGTTTCTTCGGTTTACCAAACGACTTTATCAACAGAATTGGGACAGGGAGAAGCAAAGGTTAGAACCGTTGAGCATTTATTAGCGGCCTTAACCGCTTTGGGGGTAGAGGATGCTCGCATTGAGGTGGATGGTGCGGAAATTCCTCTCCTTGATGGTTCGGCCAAAATCTGGGTGGCAGCGATCGAAAATGCCGGTTTAAATAACTCTTTTTCTCCATCAGATTTAACTATTTCTCAACCGATTTGGTTGTACGAAGGAGATGCTTTTGTAGCGGCGATTCCTTCCCCTGAATTACGTTTTACCTACGGCATCGATTTTACCTATAAACCGATCGGTAATCAATGGTATAGTTGGAGTCCTGATCAAGAAAGTTTTCGAGATGCGATCGCGGATGCCCGGACTTTCGGTTTTGCCGATCAAATTGAATATCTGCAAAAGGCTGGTTTAATTAAAGGAGGCAGTTTAGAAAATGCTTTGGTCTGCGATCAAAATCAATGGTTAAATCCTCCTTTACGCTTTGATAATGAGCCAGCAAGACATAAATTATTGGACTTAATTGGTGATTTGAGTTTACTGGGAACCATTCCCACCGCTCATTACATGGCTTTTAAAGCCAGTCATAAACTTCACGTTCAATTAGCTAAAGCAATTCAGGGTTAATTAGGGTTTGCGGCAAAAAGTTTTTCGTGGGGGTAGGGTGGAGGGATTCCCCTTCCCTTAATTCCTCGAGATAAAAACGTAAAATCCTGCCTGAGTTGATTAACTCCCCATAACGAGCAGTCTCTACGCTTTCCACTGAACGCCGAGGATAAATAACTACTCCCTGCCAGTTGTTGCTTAAGTCCGTTTGGTGGAGATAGAGGAAGATCTCACTGAGGTTATAATGTTAAATATTTAGACTATTGAGAGGTTTTTAATGGCTTCCATTACTGTTAATATCTCAGATGAGCAGTTTCGACGATTACAACAGTTAGCTCAGAACAGTCAAGTTTCCCCTGAAGACTTACTCAGTGCCAGCATAGAAGATTGGTTAGCTTGTCCTGAAAACGAATTTACTCAAGCATCAAGCTATGTACTCAAGAAAAACGCTGAACTTTATCGTCGTTTAGCATGATACGCTATCTAACATTAGTGGAAGTCCTCGATTTACATCATCAAATTATTCAACAGTCCCAAGGAGCTATGGGTATTCGTGACCTAGGTTCTTTAGAGTCTGCTATTGCTCAACCACGCATGACATTTGGCGGGCAGGATCTTTATCCGACAATTGTTGATAAAGCTTCAGCTTTGGGATTTTCAATTGTGATGAATCACCCATTTCTTGATGGCAACAAGCGCACTGGTCATGGGGCAATGGAAACATTTCTTGTGTTGAATGGACTGGAGATTAATGCTTTTGTAGATGAGCAAGAACGAGTCATTTTAGCTTTAGCCTCTGGTGAATTAGAACGTGTTGCCTTTACCAATTGGTTACGGCAAAACGTTGGAGCAAGCTAACACCGTGTTGGATTCGACCTTACCAAAGTGATTTATAAAAGCCAAAGTTTGGCGGCTGCCGCTCAACTTAGAATGGGATGACGAATTAACAGCTTTTTCGGTAACTTTTCCCCAATTAAGAGAAGACTTGAGACATTTTCAGTGTTGCTGATTTTTACTTGATGGCTACCGGCAAAAGATAGCCACCAGCAATTGTATCAATTTGTAAAAGATGGTTGACGTTTGTGCCAATCGGTGGCCTGTTCGTAGGCGTGGGCGACGTGAAATAATTGATCTTCGCGCAGCACATTACCCACTAATTGTAAACCAATCGGCAAACCTTGCCCATCAAAACCGCAGGGAAGACTTAACCCGGGTAAACCGGCTAAATTGACGGGAATAGTCATTAAATCCGATAAATACATACTCAGAGGGTCCGCCGTTTTTTCCCCAGCTTTAAAAGCTGTGGTCGGTGAAGTGGGAGAAACTAACACATCTACCGATTGAAAAGCTCGATCGAAATCCTCTTTGATCAAAGTCCTCACCTTTTGCGCTTTCAGGTAATAAGCATCATAATAACCCGCCGAGAGGGTATAGGTTCCCAACATAATCCGGCGCTTGACTTCCGCACCAAAACCCTTGGCGCGAGTCTTGGTGTACATATCAATCAAACTATCGGCATCTTCCCGAATACCGTATTTAACCCCATCGTAACGGGCTAAATTCGCCGATGCTTCCGAGGGGGCGATAATGTAGTAGGTGGGCAATCCGTAACGGAAACGGGGACAGGAAATCTCTTTAATTGTGGCACCGAGGGCCTTTAACTGCGCTAAAGCTTGATTAACTGCCTCGGCAACCACCTGATCCAAACCTTCCCCGAAAGTTTCCTTAATTACGCCAATTTTTAGCCCTTTTAAACTGGTTTTCAGGAATTGGCTATAGTCGGGAATCGGCAGATTGAGACTGGTGGAATCTTGGGGATCGTAACCTGCGATCGCTTGTAATAAAATCGCCGCATCTTCCACAGTACGACCAAAAGGACCAATCTGATCAAGAGAAGAAGCGTAAGCCACCAAACCAAAGCGAGAAACCAAGCCATAGGTCGGTTTTAGCCCAACAACGCCACAAAATGAAGCTGGTTGACGAATTGAGCCACCGGTATCCGATCCTAGGGCCACCACGCATTCTTGAGCGGCCACAGCCGCAGCCGAACCCCCGGAAGAGCCTCCAGGCACCCGGGATAAGTCCCAAGGATTAGCAGTAACGTGATAACCGGAGTTTTCGGTGGAACTCCCCATGGCAAACTCGTCTAAATTGGTTTTACCGACGATAACTGCCCCTAAATCTCGTAATTTTTGGGTAACGGTGGACTCGTAGGGGGGGACAAAATTCTCTAAAATCCGAGAAGCGCAGGTGGTGGGGATACCCTTGGTGCAGAGATTATCTTTTAGCGCGATGGGAATACCTGCTAACAGATGCAGAGATTCACCCCTGGCGATTTTCTCGTCCACTTTTCGGGCTTGTGCGAGGGCTAAATCTGGGGTTAAATGGAGAAAGCTTTTTACTTGTGGTTCGATCGCTTCGATGCGAGCGAGAAATTCTGTGGCGATTTCGACGGCTGTTTTTTCTTTATTAACGAGTTGTTGATGCAGTTGACGAATCGAAGTCATGTTCAGTTACCGGTTACAACCACCGTCAGGAGCAAGCAACAACCCCGGACAGCAAAGACTATTTTAGCGTCAGTTTGGCCGTCGGTCAGCTAATCCCCTAAAATTAAAGGAAAGCCTCGGAGAAAAACTAGAGTTATGACTTTTAATATCCGACAATTAGATAATTTAGACTACGATGAAGCCGAACCCTTATTAGAAGATTATATTACTGGAGCGATCGAAGAATATATCAATTCGCCAGAAGGACAGGCCTATTATCAAGAAAAACAAGAAGGTGGTGGTTGGATTGCCACCTTTATCGAGTGTGGCTATCTCTATGAAAGTTATACCCTTGCTACCATGACTAAGGCAGATGTGCAGATCTTAATGGAGAAGATTTTACCACGCAAAATTACTGTCCTCGATCCGACGGAAACGGAAGATGCTATCCCTGAATTAATTAGTTTTTGGCAATTTCTAGGACGAGAATATAAATTAACTCAGGCTAAGGCTATTATTAAATATTTAGAGCAATTAGGAGATCGCTTTAGTCAACTGATGAACAATCCCAACAGTGGCGGTTTTATGAAAAATCTCCTGTTACAAGCGCATCAGCAGGGTTTTGATATCACCAGTCAGGAGGGTTTAACAGCTTTTCAAGAAAAATATAATGCTGAACAACGCGCCAAACAGCAAGCGGCAGCAATATTGAAACAAACGCCTCCAGTTGTTCCTAAATCGGAAAATGTTCCCAAGGCAATGCAGGCCAAATATCAAGAAATTATCGATATTACCGATAAATTTGCCGCTCAATATCTTAATGAAGAATACGCCCAACTTATTCGCCAATTAACCGCAACTTTAGCTCGTAAGCGTCCCTCTCCCCTAGAAAAAGGTAAGGTCAATTCCTGGGCTGCTGGCATTACTCACGCCCTAGGAATGGTCAATTTTCTCTTCGATCCTAGTCAAAATCCCCACATTTCGGCCACAGAACTTTATCAGGCTTTTGGGGTTGCTCAAAGTACAGGACAAGCTAAATCAAAACAAGTGAGAGATTTACTGAAGATGTCCTATCTTGACTCAGAATGGGCTTTACCAAGCAATTTAGAGAACCATCCTAGCACTACGGTCCGGCAGTTAATCAGTACCATGCTCGGTGATAATTAGGGTTTGCGGCAAAAAGTCTGTTGGTGGAGTTAGGAGGCACTCTTGCAGCAGTAGATTCCTGAATGACCCAATCTCGATCTAGTTTGCCGACTAGACTCTAGTTACCCTTCCAGTTAAACTATAGTAGTCAATAGTTATAAAGTTTTAAACGATCACCTATTGTCAGCCTTTTTAACTGGTCACTTTATTACCCACCTATGTTAGACAGTTTCTCCCCCCAAACCTCTAGCGTCGTCCTCGCTTCAGTGGCGGACTATTTCAAAGTCCTGTCGGAAGTCAGTCGCCTACAGATTCTCAGTTGCTTGCAATTAGGCGCGATGAATGGTAAAGAAATCGCTGAAGCTACCGGACTAGGTCAAGCCAATCTCTCCAAACACCTGAAAGCTTTAACCCAAGCAGGAATTATCTCGCGGCAACCCCAAGGAGTCAGCGTTTACTATCAAATTACCGACCCCGTGATCTATGATCTCTGTAAGGTGGTTTGCGATCGTATTAGTCAGCAAATGCGTCAACGGGCCAGAGAATTCGAGAGTCTGCCGGCTTTCCATCTCCCTAAATAAAGATTACCAAACCCTTGACATTTTGCCTCAATTATGATAGTGAAAAAATTTCCATGCTCCTAGAAGAACTTTGTCAACGCTATCGGGAGGGAGAAAGAGATTTTCGGGGGATTAATTTGCGGGAAGGCGACTTAACTAATATTATCCTCCCGGGAGTCAATTTTTGCCGTGCTGATCTGCGACAGGCGCGGTTAGGAAAAATACGCCTTGCGCGATCGCTGCTGAGAGAAGCGGATTTAAGTGAGGCGATTCTTTGGGGAGCAGATTTAAGTCAAGTGGACTTTTATCGAGCTTGTTTACGCGATGCGGACTTAAGCGGGGCTAATCTGATCGAAGCCAATTTAGAAGCCGCTTATTTAACCAAAGCCGTCTTAAACGGTGTTAATCTCAACAGTGCTAATCTCCAGCAGGCCCTATTAATCGATGCAGATTTTCGCTCCACTTCCGACCAACGCACGGACTTGGGCAAAACTAACTTTTGCGGAGCCGATCTCAACTATGCCAATCTGAGCGGCTCCCTGTTATATCGAGCTAATTTCGCCGATTGCCGACTTTGCCGGGTTAATTTTCGTGCTAGTCCCGAAAGAGACGGATTTATTACCGATCTCACCGGGGCCAGTTTCCGGGGTGCGGATCTCAGTTATGCCGATTTGCGCGGGGCAATTTTAGAAGATGTGGACTTGACTGATGCTGATTTAACTGGGACTTTGTTTTAATCTGGTAAGCTTTTTCAGTAATCAGTAAAAAGTAAACAGTAATCAGTAAACAGTAATCAGTGAAAAGATGTCATTTCACTTAAAACTCAAATCTGCTCACTGATAACTGCTCACTGATAACTGATAATTAAGGGTCGATTTATTTAAGGCTTGCTGAATAAATCTAAAAACCTTGTTGGATAAGACTTTTAGACTTTTTTTCCCTCAAAAAGTGCCAGCCATTGCGGGGATCGGGGGGAAAATTCTGGAACTTTTTCCCTGAAAATTAGGTAACTGACTACCTCAAAATCGGTAAAACCCCACACCCCACACCCCACACCCGTTCGGACCTCGGCGTGAGCTCGGTCGAACGCTGAGCTCACGGCCGAAGCCCACACCCTGCCCCCAGGAAAAGCTTTTTGCCGCAAACCCTATTTAAAACCGACGGATGCTTGCCAAACAAAGGCCAGCAAGAGGAAAAATAGGGGAATCAGGGGCAAGACATCGACTAAGGGGTCGAAAATTTGGTATGCTTCCGGCAATTTGGCCAACAAAAGTGCAGTTTCCATCTCTCTATCTACCTTGACAAGAAAATTTTCAAACGTTTCCTGAAATTTTATCACGTTGGGGTAACATCTACGGCATCCTCAAGCCAAGGGGCAAAATCTTGGGCAAAAGTCCCCCCTAGGATAGATTGACGAATTTCACGGGTAAATCTGATTAATTCGGCGATATTGTGCAGAGATAAGAGAATATAACCCAACATTTCCCCCGATTTAATTAAATGATTCAGATAAGCACGGCTAAAGTGTTGACAGGTGTAACAGGGACAAGTCTCGTCTAAAGGGGCGAAATCCTCCTTAAAACGGGCATTTTTGAGGTTCCAACGCTCTCCCCGCACCAAAGCCGTGCCATGGCGACCAAAACGGGTAGGAATGACGCAATCAAACAGATCTATGCCACTAGCGATCGCCTTGGCCATTTCTCCATAGGTTCCCACTCCCATCAGGTAACGGGGTTTATTTTCGGGGAGTAAAGGGGCAGTTATCCGAACAATACGATGAATTAGGCTCGTTTCTTCCCCCACACTCACGCCACCGATAGCGTAACCGGGTAAATCGAGTTTTACTAAAGATTGCGCCGCCGCTGCCCGTAAATCCTCATAGATTCCCCCTTGGACTATGGCGAATAAAGCCTGTTCTTGGGGTCGTTGATGGGCCCCCAGACAGCGCTCTAACCAGCGATAGGTGCGTTCGATGGATGCTTTCATGGTCTCATGACTGACTCCCGTGGGGGGACATTCATCGAAGGCCATAATCACATCAGCACCGAGGGCATTTTGAATCTGAATCGATTTTTCTGGCGTAATTTCGATGATTCTACCGTCCCGGGGCGATCGAAAGGTGACTCCCGATTCTTTAATTTGCCGCAGTTGACTGAGGCTAAATACCTGAAATCCACCCGAATCTGTTAATATTGGCTGATTCCAAGCCATAAACTCGTGTAAACCTCCCGCTCTCTCGATAATACTTTCTCCTGGCTGCAGATGCAGGTGATAGGTATTAGCCAGAATCATTTGCGCCCCCGTGCTGGCGATTTGAGCGGGGGTCAAACCTTTCACCGTGGCCAAGGTTCCCACGGGCATAAAACGGGGTGTTTCTACCGGTCCGTGGGGAGTATGCCAAACCCCAACCCGCGCACCGGTTTGGGGACACCTGGCGGTTAATTCAAAGGAAAATCCCACTGTTTCAGTTATCAGTTATCAGTTATCAGTTATCAGTAACCAGTTATCAGTTATCAGTTATCAGTATTTTTGCTCACCGCCTAAAAGGGGCAATCGTTGTCGTCTTCGTCTTCAAACTGCACATCCCACTTAGCAGAAAGTACCTGAGTAACCATGGCTTCGAGGGTATCGGCATTGAAACGGGCTTTCATCTCGGGGTCTTGCAGTGGATTACTCAGGGGAATTAGCCGTAATTGCCGATTGTCTTGGATCAGATCAAAATAGGTTTCACCGTCGGGAGAGCGGGTTAAACGCAGACAATCGAAGCTATAGGTATTTAGATAAAGACTGTAGTTAGCAACTAGGGTGCTTTGCTGATAATCGGCGAAAACTTCCACTATCCATCCCTCCCCTTCACTCTGAATCACCCCCTCGAGACTATGGATGTAGCGAACTCGTCCGAGATCATCGAGGAGACGACGCATATCTTCTTTAGCGATGACCACGCCAGAATCAATAATACAGGGGGCGGGCAGGGGCTGTGAGGGCGGATGATAGTTCATAGGGATTGCCAGTAAAAAAATTTCCGTTAATAACCCACCGGAGGGGTTTCCACCGATTCCTGTTGCAATTTTTTTCGGGTTACGTCTCGATCTTAACCCAATCCGCTAGAACTTTTCACTGTTACTTAAGATTAAGACCGAAGATCGATGATTAATTTCTACTTACTAAATATTTACCTAAAATGTCGGCTTGAAGGAACCCTCGGTTTTACCCTATCCCTTGTGGGGATCTTTCTTAACAATTTTGTCAGTAAGCACTCCAACCCTTATCGTGACTTGATTTCAGTTTTTTCTTTGTCAGTAAGGGTGTCAACAAGGAATATTACAGATTGTTAACCGAGTCTTGAAAGCCTTGTGCTACAAAGGTTT
>NZ_JBLZRT010000035.1:0-13494 GCF_048564745.1 Microcystis sp. | reverse complement strand
ACGACGGCGGAAAATCGGGTTATTAGTGATTAATTTCTCGTATTCGTCCACTTTGGGGTCAAAATAGTCACAGAAATCCTCGCACTTATCCACCCATCCGTAGGGTAAATCCACCGCCACGCCACCAATACGGAAATAATTGTTATTAATTAACCGCATTCCCGTGGCAGCTTCCCAGAGGTCATAAATCATCTCCCGTTCCCGGAAAATGTAGAAAAAGGGAGTTTGTGCGCCTACATCCGCCATAAAGGGGCCTAACCAGAGTAAATGGTTAGCGATGCGGTTGAGTTCCAACATAATCACCCGGATATATTGCGCTCGTTTGGGAACGGCGATATCGGCTAATTTTTCGGGAGCATTGACCGTAATCGCCTCATTAAACATCCCTGCGGCGTAATCCCAACGACTAACGTAGGGAACGTACATGACATTGGTGCGATTTTCGGCAATTTTTTCCATGCCCCGATGAAGATAACCGATTACGGGTTCACAGTCAATCACGTCTTCCCCGTCAAGGGTGACGATTAAGCGCAAAACTCCGTGCATCGAAGGGTGATGGGGTCCCATGTTTAAAACCATGGGTTCTGTTCTCGTTTCAATTTTTGCCATAGGGCTACCGATGATCCCGAAAATCTTTTTAAAGTTATTATAGGTAAACGCTTCGACAATACACAAGGACTATCGGGTATCAGTAATCAGTGATCAGTAATCAGTAATCAGTAGTCAGTAGTCAGGAGATTATTTTTATTTATTCTCCCCACTTCCCCACACCCTACACCCCACACCCTACACCCCACACCCTACACCCCACACTCCACACCCTAAACCCTACACCCCCACTTCCCCGCTCGATCGAGTACAATAGAGTGTTCAGCAAAAGCGATCAGCTATTAGCTTTGATTAGTCCTTCGGTAAGAATATAAACCAGAGAAAAGAGCCATTAAGAGCGGCAATCAGCTAAAAAAGCTCAAAAACTGAATTTTAGGCTGAAGGCTGACGGTAGCTTGCTGAAAGCTGAATCCCGTTGATAATTTTTTTTACTTGAATCACCGTGGTTATCCAAATCGACTCAACTCAAAACTACGAAACTAAAACCCAAGAGATCGCTAGACAACTTTTAGCCGAAACTCGGGAAAAAAAAGGTCTTTGGTCTGCTTTACAGGATCAAATGCGTTGGGATGATAAATTACTCGATTGGGCAATGTCTAACCCCAATTTACGAGTACAATTATTCCGTTTTATTGACTGTTTACCCGCTTTACGCAGTAATGCCGAGATCGCTAATCATCTCCAACAATACCTCGGTGATGCTTCCGTAGAACTGCCCAGTGCGCTGAAAAGTATCCTCAACTTTAGTGATCCTAACTCCCTACCCGCTCAAACGGCCGCCAGTCTGATCAGTAAATCCGTAGAAACCTTAGCTCGTAAGTATATCGCCGGGGAAGACCTAGGGCAAATTACTCGCACTGTCACCCGTCTGCGGAAGGAAAAAATGGCTTTTACCATAGATCTCCTCGGTGAAGCGGTAATTACTGAAGCGGAAACCCAAGTTTATCTACAAAGTTATCTGGATTTAATGACCCATTTGGCTCAAGAAGCGACCAAATGGAATAAAGTTAGCCAAATTGATGAAGCGGACGGCGACTTACTACCACAAGTGCAGGTTTCTGTCAAGCTAACTGCCTTTTATTCTCAGTTTGATCCCATAGATCCGATTGGCAGTAAGGAGAAAGTTTGCGATCGCATTCGCCTACTGTTGCGACGCGCTCAGGAGTTAGGGGTGGCAGTCCATTTTGATATGGAACAGTACGTTTATAAAAACCTCACCCTGGCTATCCTGAAAGAATTACTCCTAGAAGAAGAATTTCGCAGTCGTACCGATATTGGCATCACCCTACAGGCATATTTAAGAGATTCTGCCCAGGATTTACAAGATTTAATTAATTGGGCCAAAAAGCGCGGTTATCCCCTGACTGTCCGGCTAGTCAAAGGCGCTTACTGGGATCAGGAAACGATTAAATCTCGGCAAAATCATTGGCCACAGCCGGTATATAACGAAAAATCGGCCACCGATGCCAATTATGAACGGATGACGCGGTTATTATTGGAAAATCATCAATATTTATACGCCGCCATCGGTAGTCATAACGTGCGATCGCAAGCCTTGGCCTGTGCGATCGCAGAAAGTTTAGAAATTCCCCGTCGTCGCTTTGAAATGCAGGTATTGTACGGCATGGGCGACCAATTAGCCAAAGCCTTAGTGAAGCGGGGTCATCGGGTGCGGGTTTATTCCCCCTACGGACAACTCTTACCCGGTATGGCCTACCTAATCCGCCGTTTATTAGAAAATACCGCTAATAGTTCTTTCCTAAGGCAAAATTTGGAGGATCGTCCCGTGGAAGATTTAATCGCAGCCCCCCGGGTTTTAGGCCAGGATAACCCGATTATCGCCGGTTTTCCTAATGCCCCCGATACAGATTATGCTAACGAGCAATTACGAAATAAAGCGAGTCAAGCCCTTACTTTTGTCAAAAATTCCCTCGGTAAGACCTATTTACCCCTAATTAACGGCGAATACGTCGCCACCAATGTTCAAATTAATTCCGTTAATCCCTGTAACCCGCAGGAAATAGTGGGGAAAGTAGGCTTAATTGAGGTGGAACAGGCAGAAAAAGCGATCATAGCGGCAAAACAGGCTTTTCCCGCTTGGAAACGCACTCCAGTGGCAAAAAGAGCCGAAATACTGCGAAAAGCGGCGGATTTGATGGAAGCGCGACGACACGAGTTATCGGCCTGGATTTGTTTGGAAGTGGGCAAAGTTATCCAACAGGCGGATCCGGAAGTGTCAGAAGCGATCGATTTTTGCCGTTATTACGCCTCCGAGATGGAAAGACTGGATTTAGGGCATAATTTCGACGTAGCAGGCGAGAATAATCGTTATTCCTACCAACCCCGGGGTATTGCTTTAGTGATTTCCCCCTGGAATTTCCCTCTTGCGATTGCGGTGGGGATGACAGTAGCGGCTTTAGTAGCCGGTAACTGCACGCTATTGAAACCAGCCGAGACTTCATCGGTGATTACGGCGAAATTTGCCGAGATTCTCCTAGAAGCGGGTATTCCTGCTGGAGTCTTCCAATATATCCCGGGTAAAGGTTCCCAGGTGGGGTCCCATTTAGTCAGCCATCCCGATGTTCACCTAATCGCCTTCACCGGTTCACGAGAAGTGGGCTGTCGCATCTATACAGATGCCTCTATCGTCCAAAAGGGTCAAAAACACCTAAAACGAGTTATCGCCGAAATGGGCGGCAAAAATGCCCTAATTGTCGATGAGAGTGCCGATTTAGATCAGGCCGTTGTCGGTGCGGTTAAGTCCGCTTTTGGCTACACCGGTCAGAAATGTTCGGCCTGTTCGCGGATAATCGTTCTGGAAAGCGTCTATGATAGCTTTGTTGATCGCTTTGTCGAGGCTACCAAGTCCCTCAATATCGGGCCGACGGATTTACCGAGTACGGAAGTAGGACCGGTTATCGACGAGAAAGCTCAAGCAAGAATTCGGGAATATATCGAAACTGGTAAAAAAGAGGCAGAATTGGCCCTAGAAATGCCAATTCCAGAAGTGGGTTACTTCGTCAGTCCCACCGTCTTTAAGAATGTTCCCCCCGATGCGGTAATAGCGATGGAGGAAATTTTTGGTCCGGTGGTGGCAATTATCAAAGTGAGCAATTTTGAGGAAGCTTTAGCTGTAGCTAACGGAACCGACTATGCTTTAACCGGTGGCTTATATTCTCGCACTCCTGCCCATATTAACCGAGCTATGCAGGAATTTGAAGTGGGAAACCTCTATATTAACCGGGGAATCACCGGTGCGATTGTCTCCCGTCAACCCTTCGGGGGTTTCAAGATGTCGGGGGTAGGTTCCAAAGCAGGGGGTCCCGATTATCTCTTGCAATTCCTCGAACCTCGTCACATCAGCGAGAATATTCAACGTCAGGGATTTGCACCGATTGAAGGGGCCGATTAAGCGATATAGCTAAAATTGGTTATTATTGGGGGTTTATACCCCCAAACCTGGTTAATTTATCGGCTAAGACCCATCTTAACCCCCTATCCTTAGATTAGCTCTCTTATTCTTTGTGTGATCTCGCGTAGCGAGCGCGTTGCGACCAGTTTAAGTTATATAGGAGCGATCGATCTCTGTGTCCTTTGTGTCTCTGTGGTTCCTTCCACTCGCTCGCCGGCGGCACTGTATCTTAGAATATATTTTACTCACCAAACCCAATAGAACCGTTGTCTTTCTTACCTGATTTCTTGGCTGTCAACCTACTGCTATATACTTAAGTTTACAATTGCGTCAGCCCATCGAGAAAAGACTATGACGATTGAAACCGTTGCCACAAAACCCTTTAGTGACCAAAAACCGGGGACTTCCGGACTGCGAAAATCCGTTCCCGTTTTTCAACAACCCCATTATCTGGAAAATTTTATTCAAGCTATCTTCAATACTTTAGACGGTATCGAGGGTCAAACCCTAGTTGTCGGTGGAGATGGTCGTTATTATAACCGTCAAGCTATTCAAACTATCCTGAAAATCGCCGCCGCTAACGGTATCGGTAGAATACTCGTGGGGACCGATGGTATTGTCTCCACTCCGGCTATTTCTGGGTTAATTCGCGAAAATAACGCTTTTGGCGGTATTGTTCTCTCCGCTAGTCATAACCCCGGCGGTCCGGAGGGCGATTTTGGCATTAAGTACAATATTACTAACGGCGGACCGGCCCCGGAAAATATCACCGATGCAATTTATGCCGAGACGAAGGTGATTAGCGGTTATAAAATCCTCTTAGGGGCCGATATTAATCTTGATCGCCCCGGTTCCTTTAAACTGGGAACTATGGATGTGGAAGTGATCGATGCGGTCACTCCCTATGTCAAAATGATGGAAAAGATTTTTGATTTCGATCGCATTCAGACCCTACTCACTTCTGGTAAGTTTAAAATGTGCATGGATTCTCTCCATGCGGTAACCGGTCCCTACGCTTATGCTCTATTTGAACAGCGTTTAGGAGCGCCCAAGGGTACTGTATTAAATGGTATTCCCCTAGAGGACTTTGGTGGTGGTCATCCCGACCCTAACCTAGTCTATGCCCATGATCTGGTAGAAATTCTCTTTGGTCAAGAGGCTCCAGATTTTGGGGCCGCTTCCGATGGAGATGGCGATCGCAATATGATCCTCGGTCAGAATTTTTTTGTCACCCCTAGTGATAGTTTAGCTGTACTGACTGCCAACGCTCATCTAGTACCGGGCTATCAAAATGGTATCACGGGAGTGGCGCGATCGATGCCCACCAGTGCGGCGGCCGATCGCGTAGCGGCTAAACTGGGAATTGACTGTTATGAAACTCCCACCGGTTGGAAATTCTTCGGTAATTTGTTAGATGCGGGGAAAGCAACCCTTTGCGGTGAGGAAAGTTTCGGCACGGGTTCCAATCATATTCGCGAAAAAGATGGTTTATGGGCGGTTCTTTTCTGGTTAAATATTTTGGCAGTTAAAGGGGAATCTGTAGAGGAAATTGTTCGCAGTCATTGGCAAGAATTCGGTCGTAATTTCTATTCTCGCCATGATTATGAAGAAGTCGCCTTAGAACCGGCTAAAGAGATGATGGCACGTCTCCAGAAGCTGGTTTTAGACCTTAAGGGTAAACAATTTGGTAACTATGAAGTGGAATATGCCGATGATTTTAGCTATACGGATCCCGTGGATGGTAGTGTGAGTAAAAATCAAGGTATTCGCATTGGTTTTACCGATGGTTCTCGGATTATTTACCGTCTATCGGGTACGGGAACTAAAGGGGCAACTCTTCGGGTTTATCTAGAAAGTTATGAACCGGACGCAAGTAAACACGATATCGACACCCAAAAGGCCCTACAGCCGTTAATTGATTTAGCCGAAGAAATCGGTCAAATTCGTCAATCTACTGGACGGGAACAACCCACAGTTATTACCTAAAATCTAGGGAGAAGCTATCAGTTTTTATCGGGGAAATTTTTGACCTGCTCATCACTGATAGCTACTCCTTAATTACTTTCAGTAATTGCCCTGTGGTACAATTTTTGAATTCCCGTCACTAATTTATCTAACATTGATCGATGGCTATCATGAGTCGGATCGAAACTCTGCACTTTAGTTAATAATTTCGCTTCCTGTATATCCACGTCGTCATCGCTATAGATTAAAGTGCTAATCGATGTTAGTAGATCTTGATAGATTTCTGGACTAGGATTGTCGCCTAAATAGGACTCTAACCATCGATAACATTCACCGGTTTTAACTGGTTTTAGTTCCGATAATAGTGGTTTAATCTCCGGATCATCATCAAGTTTTTCCCTCACAGCTACCTGTCTTAAATAGCTTCTTTCTGATGGTTGAATGACACCATCAATCCAAGCAACACCGATGAGAATTTTCAGTAATTGTTTATTTTTCATCTCACACTTCCTTGACTAACTTAGCCATAAAAAAACCGTCTTGATTATGTCGATGGGGTAACACTTCGATCGCTCCCGTTTCTGTATAGTATTCTGAGAAAGATGAATTAGAGTCAGGAGTGGCCATTTTCCAATCGGGATGAGCCGCTAAAAACTGCTCGATCACTCTTTCATTTTCTAACGGATTTAAGGTACAGGTGGCATAAACTAAGATTCCCTTCGGTTTTACCCAAGTAGCAGCCGAGGCTAAAAGTTCCCCCTGTCGTTTGGCTAGTACAGGTAAATTTTCGGGTGTTTGTCGCCAACGTATATCAGGACGCTTGTGCAGGGTTCCCAATCCTGAACAGGGAGCATCGATTAGTACACGATCGGCGATGCCGCACCACTGGGGACGATCGCGACTATCCCCTAGATGTATTTCGATCGCTTTTAAGTCTAATCTTTTAATATTGGCTTCTAACTGTCGTAAACGGGATGCCGTTTGATCACAGGCTAATATTCTACCCCGATCGCCCATTAATTCGGCAATATGAGTGGTTTTTCCCCCCGGTGCCGCACAAGCGTCGATAATTGTCTCTCCGGGCTGGGGATCGAGTAGATAAGTGACTAATTGGGCGCTAATATCCTGTAGGGTGTAATTTCCGGCTCGAAATCCCTCTAAACGCTCAATATTGCCTAAACCAGAGGTTAAACGGCAAGCTAGAGGTAACTTAAGATGATTAAAAGTTATATTGGCTGATTCTAACTCATTTTCTAGGGCTTCTTGGCTAGTTTTCAGGGGATTAATCCGAATATCGAGGTCAGGAGAGCGATTAAACCATTGACACAGTTGTTCCGTTTCCGTAACACTAAAGCGATCTAACCACAATTGCACCAACCAATCGGGGAAACTGTGGAGAATGCCCAATCTAGAAGCGGTATTTTCCGGCAAAATTAAAGGATCGTCGCCATTAGCAGTTAAACGGAGATATTGCCGCAGCATTCCGTTAACCACCGCCGCTAATTTGCCTAAATGACTGATTTTAGTTAATTCTACCGCCGTATTCACCGCCGCCGATGGGGGAATCTGGGATAGATAACGCAGTTGATAAAGACCAATATGGAGAATTCGCCGTAAATCCGGGGGTTGCTGGGCCGCGGTTTTTTTCCCCAAGCGATCGAGCAGCGCATCCAAAGTTCTTTGGCGGCGCATTGTACCATAAACAATCTCCGTTGTCAAGGCTTTGTCAAGACAATTTAAGGAACTAGCGGACAAATGGCGATCAAGAGCGCGATCGGGATAGGCGGAGGAGCGATCGATATCGCGTAAAATCAGCAAAGCCAGCTGACGAGCATTATTCATGCAGTTTCTAGACGATTGCGGAGGAATTGGCGTAATATAGTCAGCGCCGGAATCGGGATTTCGTGACCCATATTTAACTCGTGATATTCGACGTTAACCCCCAAACCAAGCAGTAAATCCCTGGCTTGACGAGCAGCAGCGATAGGAACGACGGGATCCTGCTTACCATGAACAATTAAGACATTTTGTGGACCTTGGGGATGGGGTTCACCGTGCAGATAACCACTCAGGGAACCCAATCCCGCCAAGGGTAAGGATAAACCCACATCCAGCGTCATCGCTCCCCCTTGGGAAAAACCGGTCAAAAAAGTCCGCTCTAGGGGAATACCGGTAGTTGCTTCTAGGGAAATAATCCAATCCTGCAATTGTTGACGACTAGCGACTAAACCTTGATAATCGGAGGTTTCTAACGCATACCAGGCGCGTCCCCCCGGCACTTGCGGATGATCGAAGGGAGCATTAGGAAACAAAAATTGACAATCAGCCAGATCCAGCATCGATGCTAGGGGGGCCAGATCCATGGCATCCGCACCCCAACCGTGCAGCATGATCACTAGATAGCGAGCGGGATTTTCTGGGGAAGGGGGAATGACAATCGGGTTAAAAGACAGGGTTTTTTCCTCGCAATTCTCTTTTTTATCTATTCTATAGCGGTTTTCCCCGGGGTGAGATGGCTGTGGGGGAGTCTTTTCAGTGATCAGCTTCAAATAATATCTGTAGGGGCGAATTGCATTCGCCCTCTTGGAATAACTTCTGCTTCTGGGAGAAGGTTTGGGGGTGAGGACATTGTGGGCGCACGCAGTGCGCCCCTACCATTGGCGCAATGATATTATTGTAGGGGCGAATCACCGTCAAGCTAAAACTAGACAGAATGATCTGGCTATTATTACCCAAACCAGCCTTGAGCCAGTGAAAATTGGGGCTAATTGGCAATTTTTCGGCAAAAAAGTTATCTACACCTGTTAACAGGCAATTTATCCCCCGAATGAGCTACAATTATCGGTCAAACGTGGTTAATAGTGAGCAGATGCGTCGCATTGAAGGGGCGATTTTTGCCTCTGGTATGCCTGTGGCCGCTTTGATGGAAAAGGCAGCCCTGTTAACGGCACAACAGCTTAAAAAGTCCTATTCCTTGGCTAATTTCTCCAAAATCGGCGTTATAGTTGGCCCTGGTCACAATGGCGGCGACGCTCTCGTGATTGCTCGAGAATTACATCTCGCCGGTTATCAAGTATCTCTTTTTTGTCCGATCGCCAAACTCAAGGATTTAACAGCACAACAGGCGAATTATGTCAAGCATTTAGGCTTAATTTTTCAGAAAACTTTAGAATCTTTGCGGGATTGTCAGTTAATTATCGATGGTCTTTTCGGTTTTGGTTTAGAAAGGACTTTATCGGGAGAGATTGCCGAATTAGTCGATAAAATTAATAGTTGGCAAAAACCGATAATTAGTATCGATATTGCTTCGGGAATTCACACCGACACCGGAGAGGTTTTAGGCACGGCAATTAAAGCTACTCATACCTTTTGTTTGGGACTCTGGAAGCGAGCTTTTTTCCAGGATTTAGCCCTACCCTATCTGGGTAAAGTGGAGTTAATTGATATAGGAATTAGTCCCCTTGACCTAGAAACAATTTTACAAGATTCACCGCCAATTCTGAGAGTTAATCCCGATCTAATTCGCCCTTATTTACCTTTACCCCGTCCTCTACTTACCCATAAATATCAGCAGGGACATTTATTAATTATCTGTGGTTCTCGTCGTTATGCGGGGGGGGCAATTCTCGCCGGATTAGGAGCGCGAGGTAGTGGTGTGGGAATGCTTTCTATTGCCGTTCCTGCTGCCCTCAAATCTTTATTAATTAGTCATTTACCAGAAGCATTAATTATCGATTGTCCCGAAACTGCCACGGGAGCTATTGCCGAACTTCCCCTCGAATTAAATAATTATCATGTCCTCGCCTGTGGTCCTGGATTAACCACAGAAAATCCTGCTATTATCGAACAGGTTTTAGACAGTGATAAGGCGATTATACTCGATGCCGATGCTTTAAATATTTTGGCTCAATTGGGTATAGAAAAATTATCATCTCGTCAGAATAAGACAATTTTAACGCCTCATTGGGGAGAATTTAAACGCTTATTTCCTAACTTATCAGGTTCTCAGGACAGGATTAATATCACTCAAGAAGCATCTCAACAAAGTGGTGCAATTGTCTTATTAAAAGGAGCCAGAACTATAATCGCCTCCCCGGAAGGTAAAATGTATTTAATTCCCGAAAGTACCTCCGCTTTAGCGCGAGGTGGTAGTGGTGATGTCTTAACGGGACTAATCGGCGGATTCTTAACCCAAATGCCGGATAATCCCCCAGAAACAACTGCATTAGCGGCTTATTTACACGCTCAAGCTGGCATTTTAGCAGCCAAAGAAAGGACAGAATTAGGAGTAGATGGAGTGACTTTAGCTAATTATTTATTTGCTGCCCTTAAAGATTTGATCCCCCCTGCCCCCCTTGATAAGGGGGGTGCCGATAGGCGGGGGGATCAGAATTGATGATTTTTACTGTATCTAACATTCAAATATCTTTCATAATACCCACCTAAGAAACGCAGAAATAAGTAGCGTTCTATCTTTGTGTCCTCTGTGTCTTTGTGGTTCGTTCCATTCACTCGCCAGCAGGACTATATCTTAGAATACATAATACCCACCAAACCTAAGAGAGCCAAAATATTATTAATAGCATAAATGTACTGTATTTAAACTGAGTAAGGGTATTTTAGTACAAATGCTCGAACTGCCTCAACCTAGCTCCGGCTCTCCCTTCTCCGGTGCAGTCTTAACGAGTAATTCAGATAGTCGGCATTTGATAAAACATAAGGAATGTTAACCAAAACCACTTATCGTTAGGAATTTTGATAAGTTGGAGATTGAACAAAGATAGAAAGTCTCTAGCGCTGACAACTATGGCTGTAATTGTCCAAAAATACGGTGGTACATCGGTAGGTTCCGTGGAACGCATTCAATCGGTCGCTCAACGGGTCAAAAATACGGTAATAGCAGGAAATACCGTGGTGGTGGTCGTTTCTGCCATGGGTAAAACCACCGATGGATTGGTCAATTTAGCCAAACAGATCGCCGCCGAACCCTCGCGCCGGGAGATGGATATGTTATTATCCACGGGGGAACAGGTAACAATCGCCTTGATGAGTATGGCCCTAGAGGAAATCGGACAACCGGCCATCTCCCTAACCGGCGCTCAAGTGGGAATTGTCACGGAATCCGAACATAGTCGGGCCCGTATCTTAGAAATTAAAACCGATCGCCTTTCCCGTCATCTATCGGAGGGTAAAGTAGTTGTTGTCGCCGGTTTTCAAGGTGTTAGCGATAGTGATCAACTAGAGATTACCACCTTGGGGCGCGGTGGGTCCGATACCTCGGCCGTGGCCCTAGCAGCCGCCTTAAAAGCCGATTTTTGCGAAATTTACACCGATGTACCCGGTATTCTCACCACTGACCCCCGTTTAGTCCCCGAAGCGCGTCTTTTAGACCAAATCACCTGCGATGAGATGCTCGAATTAGCCAGTTTAGGGGCGAAAGTTCTCCACCCGCGAGCGGTGGAAATCGCCAAAAACTTCGGGGTTCCCTTGGTTGTCCGCTCCAGTTGGACAGAGGATCCGGGTACTTGGGTGACATCCCCGGCACCGAAACCGCGCACCCTGCAAGGATTGGAATTGACAAAAGCAGTGGATGCGGTGGAATTTGACGGTAATCAGGCGAAAATCTCCCTTTTACGGGTTCCTGATCGTCCCGGTATCGCTGCCCGTTTATTCGGGGAAATCGCCCATCAACAGGTGGACGTGGATTTAATTATTCAATCGATTCACGAGGGGGACAGCAACGATATCGCCTTTACGGTGATGGGAAATGCCTTAAAAAAAGCCCAATCCGTGGCCGAAGCGATCGCACCAGTTTTACGTTCCCATCCCACTAATACAGAGGAAGCGGAAGTGATCATCGAATCCGGGGCCGCTAAAATCGCCATTACTGGCGCTGGTATGATCGGCCGGCCGGGAATTGCTGCCCAAATATTTAGCACTTTGGCCGCAGCGGCAATTAATATCGAAATGATCTCCACTTCTGAAGTAAAAGTCAGTTGTGTCATCGATGAAGCGGACGGAGAAAAAGCAATTAAAGTCCTTTGTGATGCTTTTCAAGTGGAGTATTCTGCTAAAGTTGCTCATTGCGAAATCCCTAAAAATTTAGTCCCAGTACGGGGAGTGGCCCTAGATAATAATCAGGCCCAAATGGCCATTCGTAACGTCCCCGATCGCCCCGGGATGGCGGCGAGAATTTTCTCGGTTTTAGCGGCAAAAAATGTCAGTGTTGATATGATTATTCAATCCCAACGCTGCCGCATTGTCGATGGTATTCCCCGACGGGATATCGCTTTTACTTTACCCCAAGCTGATGCTAATTTAGCCCAAAAAATCCTCTTAGAACTATCGGAAAGTTTGGGTTTACAGGAAGTGGTGGTTAATAATGATGTGGCCAAAGTGAGCATTGTTGGTTCAGGAATGGAAGGACAACCGGGGGTAGCAGCACGCTTTTTTGAAGCTTTAGCAAAGGAGAAAATTAATATTTTGATGATTGCTACTTCTGATATAAAAATCAGTTGTGTGGTGAATCAGGAAGATGGAGTCAGGGCCCTACAAGTGGTTCATGCCGCTTTTGGATTAGCCGGACAGGGTAAAATTGAAGTACCCGCCTAAATGAAATTACAAGTTCTATGATGGGGGTAAGAGTTGTTTAATTGCTGGCAACTTAACCCCCCAAAAACCAGATAAATAAGTTAACCCTCATCACCCCGATTTTATCTATGGAACCGATAACAGTGGCGACAATTGTTGCTTTGGTATTTCAGACTACTGTAGAAAAATTTACCGAAGCTGCTCTAGAAAAAATTAATACTTTGCGGCAAATCATCTGGAATAAACTTAAAGCTAATCCTAATGCTGAAAAAGCTTTACAAGCTGCTGAAAAAGGGTCAAAAACTGATCTAGAAAAAGTAGCAGATTATTTAAAGGTTGCCATGAATGATGAAGCAGATTTTGCCGAAAAAGTCAAGGGTTTAGCAACAGAAATTCAATCCTTGAAAATTCAGGATAATAGTAGTATGAACCAGACTAATTATGGAGGGACAAATTTCCAGAATAAGGTTGAGGGTGGTGAAGTTTATCAAGCAGCAACTATAAGCATTAATAAAACCTGACTGCAGCCGCCTGTTCAGGAACAGGTTAAACAACATCCTCACAATTTATCTAATAGTAATATCCCTAAATTTGTTGGTAGAGATCAGGAATTAATTGACTTAAAAAAGCAATTACAACAATCCCAAAAGCTTGCTATATCTACCTTAACGGGAATGGGAGGCATAGGTAAAACCGAACTAGCCAGACAGTTTGGCTGGCAAGAATGGCGGGAAAAAGCCTATCCGGGGGGTATATGTTGGTTAAGTGTGGCAGAAAGTGACGGCGGTTTTATCGGTACTTCTATTTTAGATTTTGCGCGGGTACATCTCAAATTAACTTTACCGGATGAGGGAGAATTAGACGTAAAAATTCGTTATTGTTGGCAAAACTGGTTAGCGGGAAATGTCCTAATTATT
>NZ_JBLZRT010000034.1:0-27355 GCF_048564745.1 Microcystis sp. | reverse complement strand
CTTAAATGTATCTGGATACACGCCACACAAGCGTTTGAACTCTGTTGGCTTTAAAGTTTTTACTTGTTCGTAAGTCATCTTTCAATCTTAACTCTTGGACTATTTTATCCTATTTTGTCTAGACTTATGCAAGAGATCTATAGCCTAGCTGCCAGGCTGCTTAGCAGCCTAAGTAACAGCTAAAGCTTTGGCTCGAATCACGTCAGGTAAAGGTGGGATTTGCTCATCGCCTCGCAACCGGGGCATGAGCAAATGCGAAAAGGAGATACCCAACTTCCGAATCACCGGTTAAGACTGGACTAGGGAAGGGGGAAAAAGCCGTAAGATTGCCTATTCCCTAATACCGAAAGCTTCTTACCTCACTATTCAGATAACCGCGATATTGCCGCTAATAGTTAAGCCAACTTAAAGGCATCTCGCCAACACCAGCGCAACAGGGTAAAAGCTATCAAACCTTTAACCACTTCTAGAAACCAATAACCAATCTGCAAGGACATCATTTCTCCCGACATTCCCGACGCGGTAACGGGGGCCAGTAAACCCATAGCACTGAGATTGGGAGTGAGAAAATAGGTGTAAATTAGGGTGATTACTAAGAGAACACTGGCGAATAGAAGCGATCGATGTTCGGGGAGATGGATTAAGGTATGATAGCGGTGGAAGACAACAAAGCTACACAGCACAATCGCCGCACAAACTAATTCCAGATGGTTAAAAATGCCAAATAGCAAGTAACCGGCACTGGCAAAGCCATTTTGTGTCATCATGCCAGCTACGGATAAGCTGGGGATAATGATTAAATCGATGACGAAACTGGCACTTAACCAGAAACCAAGAACAACCATGGCTAGGGTTGTCCAATTAAACCAAGACCGATAACGCTCAACAAAAGTTTTCATTAGGCTTGCTCCTCCTTGCCTTTCTAACTTAATTGTAAAGAGCGTTCGCCAAAATTTTGGCAAGTTTTTTGCTAATTCTTAGCAATTCTTATCAATTCTTAGGAGAGCAACTTAGTTTTCCGGAAGGGCAACCAAACAATACCGCTCTTACTTCTAGATTTGGCTACCCGCTCGGGGCGGAATTGTAAAGATTTATCAACAAGTGTTTATAAAAACCTTTAAATATTGACCAAGGTGACGATTCTAGACTTACCCTGAGATAATAACTGACTATCTACGGGTTTACTGTTATGGATAAGGATTTTCGTAACTATCGCATGGTTTGCACCCTCACCTTCGGAGATATTTACGGACAAATAATCGTCTGGTTAATCGTTATTTTTCTCACTCTCGCTTCCACTCTAGCTCTTTGGAGTAGCACTAGACAAATTTTTGCCCTCGCTACCGTGGGGTTAGTCGTCGTCCTCTCTTTGCCTTTTTTACTCTTTGCTTTCGTTACTACCCTCCTCAATCATATTGAATTCGTTCCCATCGAAGCGGAAACCAACATTCGTCGTGGTCCTGTCCCCGGAGTTAGCGGCAGCCGTGTACCCGCAGCCAGCTAAATCCGACCAAATCCCCAATCAATAATCTAGAGACGTTGTCAGCAACGTCTCTAGCAGTTTTTGCCCTTGTTTGCGTCGGGGTTTCTCGTCCTTGATTTTTGTTAATTTTTGTAAATTTAACTTGTTTTAAAAAACTTTTTCTGTTAGGGATTATCCAGAGAAAAATAGATGAAGCAGAGAAATTGTCAAGACAATAATCTTGTTTGCTGCCTGATCCCGGTCAATGATAAATTTTTAAATACCTAGTCTTTTACATTTTCCCAACTCTCGGAGTGATCCCCGATGTTAAAAAATCTCTTTGGTGGCAAAAAATCTGACTTTTACCTAGAACTAAAAGAAACTGATGGTGAACAAAAAGCGACAGCAACCACGGCAGCAGCCGCGCCTGTTGTGGAAGCTCCCGCCCCTGCTGTCGAGTCTGCTCCTGCCCCTGTAGCTGAGAAAAAAACCAAAAAAACTTCTGTTAAGAAAGAAAAGCAAGCAAAAGAAACTCCCGCCGCTCCTGTGAGCGCACCGGCACCCGTAGCCGCTACTAACGGTAAAGTAGAGCCGCAAGAGGTGGAATTTGCGACAAAATACTTGATTACTCCTAGTCTGTCTCGCCGTCGCCCCGGTCCAAGTTTGAATGGTTTCAAAGACATGGCACGCAAGGCGAAACTACCTGCTAACCGCGGCTAAATCCCCCAGATTGCTTTCTCAACAAAAAAAAAGGAGAGCTTTCTTTGACTCTCCTTTTTCATCAGGGTGCATCTACTGACTCAAGTTTAGCAGAGAGTTTTTTTAAGGTTGGTTATTTAGGTTACTCCCCAGAGTATTTTGGGGATAATTATTGCCTGTCTTTTTGGGTAACTTTTAAAACCTAGGACTAGACCGAACTGATCAAAGCGGTGATCACCACTATCCCGATCTGTTTCCGGTTTTTCAATTCTCCGACTTTTTCGGCGAGATCGGTGGTTTTCCCCGCCGCGTTCGCCATAACTTTAACTCGAGCTGCTTGCAGCTTAAACCCTCTATCTTTCCGTCTAGGGTTCAGATATCGCCTTTAATTTCCGACTGCCCTAACTCTAAATTCTTCTGTCCGTTTTCCAAGGTAATTAGTCGGTTTTTGATCGCCTTCTGTCCGTTGGCAATATTATTATGCTCGTTTAATCCCCTCTCCTAAGAATGATCAGGAGGGGCAAAATAAAAATCTGCTCCTAGTTTCTGACTCAACTCTTGATGTCCACAAAATTCTTTGACCTTGTCACAAGTAAAGGTTTTTCTTTGGTCAGGGGTAATCGGTCATTTATTTTGATTGGGGCTGCCAATTAAGCAGCCGATAATAACTCTTGATCGCTGATAATCAGAATTATTTCCTAACTTTTAACTGCCGACATCTGCCGCATTTCTAAATACACTAATAAAGCGTTAATATCGGCGGGATTTACTCCGCCAATTCGCGAGGCTTGGCCGATGGTGGCGGGTTTAATTTTTGTTAATTTTTCCCGCGATTCCATTGACAAAGTTTCGATTTTCATGTAGTCAATATCGGGGGATAAATGACGGTTACTGTGGCGACTAATTTGGTCAATTTGATTTTGTTGTCGCTTTAAATAACCGGAATATTTAATCTCAATTTCTACCCCTTCTCTTTCGGCTAAATTTATATCAGGATTACCTAAACCATAGCGATCAAGATCGAGATAATGGAAGCTAGGACGACGCAGTAAATCCGCTAAAGAGAGAGAACCTTTAATTTTTTGTTCCGTATCCTTAACGATGGCGATTGCCACCTCATCCCGTTCTTTAATTCTCGTTTCGTGTAGGCGTTCTTTTTCAGCGATAATATTAGCTTGTTTGCTCTGGAATAATTGCCAACGCCGGTCATCAATTAAACCAATTTCTCGCCCTAAAGGTGTTAATCTTTGATCGGCATTATCCGATCGCAATACTAAGCGATATTCGGAACGACTGGTTAACATTCGATAGGGTTCCCGCAGATCCTTAGTACATAAATCATCGATCAAAGTTCCTAGATAACTTTCCTCCCGGGGAAAAACAATTAACTCTTTTCCTAAAGCAAACCGCGCCGCATTAATCCCCGCCACCAGTCCCTGGGCTGCCGCTTCTTCATAACCGGTTGTGCCGTTAATTTGTCCCGCACAAAATAACCCCTCAATCTTCTTCGTCATCAGGGTTGGATAACACTGAGTTGCCGGTAAATAATCGTATTCCACTGCATAGGCAGCCCGCAGCATCACACAGTTTTCTAAACCGGGTAAAGTCCGCAGCATTGCTAATTGAACATTTTCCGGCAGTCCCGTTGAAAAGCCTTGGATATAAAGTTCGGGAATATCGCGCCCTTCCGGTTCAATAAAAATTTGATGACTTTCTTTATCGGCAAAACGGACGATTTTATCCTCAATACTAGGACAATAACGCGGTCCTTTGGAGTCAATAAAACCGCCATAAATGGGGGATAAATGTAAATTATCTCTGATTAATTGATGAGTTGCCGCCGTGGTGCGGGTGAGATGACAGTTCATTTGTTCCCGTTCGATCCACACCTCCGGATCAAAACTAAACCAACGTACCTCTTCATCGGGCGGTTGCGGTTCCATGCGGGAGTAATCCACCGAACGCTTATCCACACGGGCAGGAGTGCCAGTTTTTAGACGACCAGTCTCGAATCCGAGACGATTTAGGGTTTCTGTTAAACCCACCGCCGCAAATTCGCCCGCGCGTCCGGCGGCCATAGACTTGCCGCCGATCCAGATTTTGCCGCCTAAAAAAGTGCCAGTGGTTAAAATGACGGCTTTAGCGGCGAAACAAGTGCCGAAATAGGTTTCTACCCCTAAAACTTGCTCATTTGCCCCTAAAATCAGGTCTGTGGCCATGCCTTCCCGAATAACCAGATTTGCCTGGGTTTCGACGATACCTTTCATCACCGCCGCGTATTCCCGTTTATCGGTTTGGGCCCGTAGGGCCCAGACTGCCGGTCCGCGAGAGGCATTAAGAACCCGTTTTTGCAGATAGGTGCGGTCGGCCATTTTGCCAATTTCGCCGCCTAAAGCGTCCACTTCGTGGGTTAATTGGGATTTAGCCGGACCACCGACGGCGGGGTTACAGGGTTGCCAAGCGATTTTATCGAGATTAAGAGTGAGGAGAAGGGTACGACAACCGAGACGGGCGCAAGCTAGGGCCGCTTCACAGCCGGAATGGCCCGCCCCGACGACGATGACATCAAATTCATCTTGAAAGTCTGCGGCTGAGGAGAAAGTCATACTCGATCGAGGGGAAAATTAATTAATCAGGCTAATATTCTAGCAATTTTTCTGAGTTTTCCTCCCAATATAATACAAGAATACTAACTAAGTCATTGACTAACACCAAAGCGATCGCATAAATCTAAAAACAATCTGTATAATCCCTATTTACCCTTGCCTTTTCAGGGCATTACTGGCTAAGTATTATAGGTGCTTATCATATCTTCACGATCGTTTAAAGATTATAATCATGGATTTACTTGCCAATCCCGTCGCTTTGTCGCGGATACAATTTGCCGTCACCGCTATTTTCCATATGCTTTGGCCGGTGTTAACCACTGGTATGGGCATTTATCTAGTCATTGTCGAAGGATTATGGCTAAAAACCCGCAATCCTGACTACTATCATCACGCTCGCTTCTGGTCAAAACTTTACATTCTCAATTTCGGCATTGGAGTTGCTTCTGGTTTACCGATGGCTTTTCAGTTTGGCATGAATTGGGCGCCTTTTTCGGAAGCGGTGGGGGACTTTTTCGGAACTATCCTCGGTTTCGAGGGAACCATGGCCTTTATGCTAGAGGCTAGTTTTCTAGGAATTATGTTGTTTGGTTGGGGACGAGTTCCCCCGTTAATTCACTTCCTAGCGACAATTCTCGTCGCTTTTGGGGCTAATCTTTCCACTTTCTGGATTTTAACCGCTAATTCTTGGCTGCAAACCCCCGCCGGTGGCATCTTCGTGGATGGTAAATTTATCGTTCAGGATTACCTACAAGCGATTCTCAATCCCTTCATGGTTAATAGTTTCCTGCATATGTTTTTCGCTACTCTGGAAACTTCTCTTTTCGTCATTGGTGGTATTAGTGCTTGGTATTTGCTCAATAAACGTCACATTAGCTTTTTTAGTCGTTCTCTCAAAATTGTTCTTACTCTAGCGATTGTTATCGCCCCCTTGCAAATTTTTGTCGGTCATCTTAGTGCCGAACAAGTGTATCACTATCAACCGGCTAAATTAGCCGCCATGGAAGCGCAATGGGAAACTATTCCTGCGGGAGAAACTGCCGGTTGGAGTTTGGTTGCTTTACCTAAGGATAAAGCGGAGACAAATAGCTGGGAAGTGAAAATTCCTAATGCTTTGGGTTATCTTTTGGAGTTAAAACCCAAGTTATCGGAACCTGTTCTCGGCTTAAAAACGTGGAAATACGAAGACAGACCGCACATGGTGGGGCTAATCTATTATTCCTTCCGGATTATGGTCGCTATCGGTCTTTTTCTTGCTTCTTTAATGACTGTAACTGTCGGGCAATGGCTGCGCGGTCAATTATCTAACGAAAAAATCGACAGTCAAAAATGGTTACTGCGCGCTTGGGTTTTTGCGGCCCCTCTGGGTTATCTTGCGGTTGAAACCGGTTGGATTGTCCGTTGTGTCGGTCGTCAACCCTGGACGGTTTACAATCAAATCCGGACAGTGGATGCTGCTTCTAAACTGCCCGCAGGCGAGATTTTAACTTCTTTAATCGGAATTACGGCGATTTATGTCGTTTTCTTGGTTTCTGCTCTCTATTTCGGTAGTCTTATTATCCGTCAGGGACCCAATCTTAACTTACCACTGCCGGGGACTCAACAGGAAACAGTGACCTCACCAGAACTAAATCCTCGTTCCCTAGAAGCGCAACAATAGGAGGAACTATGGAACCGTTACAGTATTTTTTGCCACAAATTTGGTTTTTTATTCTGGGTTTATTCCTGTTTCTCTACGTCCTCCTCGATGGTTTTGACTTGGGGGTGGGAATTCTTTCCCTGACTTCCTCCTCCGAGAAGCGTCGCAGTATTTTAATGACCAGTTTGGGTAATGTTTGGGATGCTAACGAAACTTGGATTGTCTTGATGGGTGGTTCCCTGTTTGGGGCGTTTCCCCTAGCTTACGGGACAATTTTAAACGCTTTATACCTGCCAGCAGTGATTATGGTGGTGGGGCTGTTATTTCGGGCTGTTTCCTTCGAGTTTCGTGAACATTCTCGTCGCAAGTTGTTCTGGAATTATGCCTTCGGACTCGGCAGTTTTTTGGCTGCTTTGGGGCAAGGATTCGCCCTCGGTGCGGTTTTTGAGGGCATTAAAGTGGATGAATTGGGTCATTTTGCCGGCGGCCCCTTTGATTGGTTAACATGGCGATCGATTCTAGTGTCTCTAACTTTAATCCAAGCTTATGTTTTAGTGGGTTCCACTTACCTAATTTTGAAAACTACGGGTAATTTACAGGAAGTTCACTATAAAACGGCAAAAATTGCCGCTATTACCACTTTTATCGGTGCTATCTTTATCACCATCAGTACGCCGCTGCTTTCTGACCATATCCGTCAGCGTTTATTTGACCCTCGACTAATTTACATCTTTATCCTCATCCCGATTCTAGCTGTGGTCTTACTGGGTTTATTACTGCGGAGTTTGCAACTAAAGGAAGAAAACACCCCGATGGTCTGGACAGTATTGCTGTTTATGCTCTCTTTTATCGGTTTGGGATTGTTGATTTTTCCCGATATTATTCCCCCGTCCGTGACAATTTATCAAGCGGCGGCCGCTCCCAGTTCTTTGGTGTTTATGCTGACTTTTGTGGGTTTTTTAATCCCAATTTTACTAGCCTATACGGTTTATAATTACATCGTTTTTCGGGGGAAAATTACTGCTGAATCCTACGGAGAATAGAGGACGTTGCCGATTTCAGACATGAATCTTCTTTGGTGGGATTTTTAAAGGGAAACTCTCTACCTCTGATGCTAAACTGAATTTACTCTAGGAGGTCTTTGGGTGTAATTAACTCGTAACGCTCGAAGGGTTGATGAATCCAAGGATTATCGGGGTAATATTCCACATAATAGTCAGGTTTGATTCTTGATGCCGCTTTGTACCAGATCACCGCAGTTTTGATATTGGTAATCCCGTATTTTTCCTGCAATAAAATCGAGGTTTTTTGGAGGGTGATTCCCGAATCGACTAAATCATCCACTAATAACAAGGGACTCTTTAATTTGGCTTCGATCATGGCTAAATTCGAGGAAATAGTTAATTCTCCCCGAATTTGATGATTTTGCCCCCCGTAGGAAGTAGCGTAGAGAATGGCTAGGGGTTGACGAAAAAGACGACAGAGAATGTCACCGACGCGCAATCCTCCCTTAGCTAAACAGACAATCTGAGCAAATTGCCAACCAGAATGATCGATTTTTACTGCTAATTTTTCGATCAGACGATGGTATTCATCCCAAGAAACATAGACATCGGCCATATTTTCCATTCCCGATTGAGAATTACTTATTTTCCGCAGGTCGATCACTACTCCAGGCCCACCAAACTCGATCGCATTGACAATGATAGAATTCCTGCCATTTACGACGGGAATCTTCTCCTAAAACGGGAGCGCGGCGATTGATCCAAACGGCCTGAGCTTCTTTAGCTTTTGCCCCACAGTAAGGACAACAAAAATTGTAGGCGTGAACAGCATTCTCTGTCCAGTCAGGGGGAAAGGGACTAAAAGCATCCATAATCTCTAAAATATAAGATTAGTAACTGGAAAAACTGGGTCAATAGATAATCTCCTTGTTTACTCTATCACTAAAAAAATATGGCTAAAGGGGATCAAATATACGCCTATCGGGAATTGCTCAATCTTCAGGGTGTTTATGCTCATCATGGCATCGATTGCGGTGATGGTAGCGTCATTCATTACCGAAAACCGAGCGAGATTGTGGAACGAACTTCCCTAGAAACCTTTGCTAGGGGGGGTAAAATCTATGTGGTGCGCTATGTAGAGGTGGGATTTTCATTTATCCCCGATGTGGTGGTAGAAAGGGCGCTAAGTCGTCTGGGGGAACAGAAATATAATCTTCTTTTTAACAACTGCGAACATTTTGCCACTTGGTGTAAGACCGGTATTAGCAAAAGTCAACAGATAGAAGAATTTATCCCGATTATTACCCATTTACAAGCGGTGGGACTCTACGAACCTCTGAAAAAATCCCTCATCGGAGCCGACCCCAACAATGCCCAAACCCTATTAAAAGGGGCTTTAAGCAATCTTAAGGTCAGTTGGGATGAAATTCAACCCCAGTACAAAAAAGCCATTCAAGAAGCAGAAACATGGAATCGAGTAGCGATCGAAGCTTTAAGCAGAAATCGCGATGATTTAGCCCGGGAAGCCCTGAAACGCAAGGTAGAAGCCAAAAAACAGGCAAAACGCCATCAGGAACAATTGGATCAAATAGCGGCCATGACCGAAAATGTTCTTAAAAGTCTGGTGATTGCTAACGGTTAGTCTGGATGTCAGTAGGGTTTGCTGAATAAATCTAAAAACCTTGTTGGATAGGGTTTTTAGACTTGTTTTCCCTCAAAAAGTGCTGACCATTGGAGTGATCGGGGGTAAAATTCAGGTACTTTTTCCCTGAAAATTAGGTAACTGACTACCTCAAAATCGGTAAAACCCTACACCCGTTCGGCTGAGCTCACGGCCGAAGCCCACACCCCACACCCGTTCGGACCTCGGCGTGAGCTCGGTCGAACGCTGAGCTCACGGCCGAAGCCCACACCCTGCCCCCACCAACAAACTTTTTGCCGCAAACCCTATCTAACCATCTGCCGATTGCCTCGGTTGATTCCTATCCAAATCAGGTAATTTTAGTTGTTCGCCATGGAAATCTGGATTATTTTACGTTTTTCAATCGCCGCTGCCATTATCGCTTTAGTTTGCTGGTCTTTAGCCAGTGCCGTGCGCGATAGTTGGCAAGTTGCCCGACGAATGCACTCCATCCCTTGCTCCCACTGCCGCTACTTTACCAACGATTATCGCCTCAAATGTAGTGTACAACCCAGGAGCGCCAACACCGAACAAGCGATCGACTGCGGCGATTATTTTCCCGGGGCCTAGTCGGCAATAATACCGAAAAGCTGTTCGAGATGGTGCGAAATTTGCTAGTCTAGGCTAAATAGGTCTGAAATAGTATAGAAACGTGGATACAATTATTGGTCGGGGCAAAACAGCCCGTAGAGCTTACGGTATCGATGAAATCGCACTTGTACCCGGAGTGCGAACCCTCGATCCTAGTTTAGCCGATACCCGTTGGTCTCTCGGCAATATCGAGCGGGAAATCCCGATTATCGCCAGCGCTATGGATGGGGTGGTGGATACTAAAATGGCCGTCCTTCTCTCCGAGTTGGGGGCGCTAGGGGTACTAAACCTCGAAGGTATTCAAACTCGTTACGAGGATCCTAACCCGATTCTCGATCGCATTACCGCAGTCGGCAAAGCAGAATTCGTCAGTTTAATGCAGGAACTCTACGCAGAACCGATTAAACCGCAACTAATCGAGCTTCGTATCCAAGAAATTCAAGAAAAAGGCGGTATTGCGGCAGTTAGCCTCACCCCTGCCGGTGCCGTCAAATACGGTGCTATCGTTGCCCAAGCAGCGGCCGATATTCTCTTTGTCCAAGCAACCGTCGTTTCCACTGCCCATTTATCCCCGGAAGCTATCACCCCCCTCGATTTAGTGCAACTGTGCCAAGAAATGCCCATTCCCGTGGTTTTGGGCAACTGCGTCACCTACGAAGTCGCCCTTAACCTGATGAAAACCGGGGCAGCTGGGGTTTTAGTCGGTATCGGGCCCGGGGCTGCCTGTACTTCTCGCGGCGTTTTAGGAGTGGGAGTTCCCCAGGCCACTGCTGTGGCCGATTGTGCCGCCGCTAGGGACGATTTTTTCCGAGAAACCGGTAAATACGTCCCCGTTATTGCCGATGGCGGCATTATTACCGGCGGTGATATCTGCAAATGTATCGCCTGTGGTGCTGACGCGGTGATGATTGGTTCTCCCATTGCCCGGTCATTGGAGGCCCCCGGCCGCGGTTTTCACTGGGGTATGGCCACACCTAGTCCGGTTCTACCCCGGGGAACCAGGATTAGTGTGGGCAGTACCGGAACTATTGCCGAAATCCTCGTTGGACCGGCAAAATTAGATGATGGTACTCATAACCTCCTAGGGGCGCTGAAAACCAGTATGGGAACTTTAGGTGCTAAGAACTTAAAGGAAATGCAACAGGTGGAAGTGGTGATTGCCCCCTCGCTGCTGACGGAGGGTAAAGTCTATCAAAAGGCCCAGCAGTTAGGTATGGGTAAATAAAAGTTATCGGTGAACAGTGATCGGTTATCATCAGTGTTAAGTTTTTTATTTTTGCTGGAGATGGGTTTTCTGCTTGGTATAACCATTCCGTTCAGGTTCGGTTCTACCGACTCCCACTATCTCAAAAAACTGTTAAATTGGAAGAACCAAAAGGATAGTTTATAAAAAAATTGAGTTAAGGAGATCAAAGGTGTATAGAGAAAATGATCGCCATCACAATTTATTCGGTACCGATAGTGAATTTTCTGAGAGTTTGTGGCAGTATGTCCAGACCCTAAGTCCAGAAACAATCGCCCAACTCTCGAAACCGGAGTCCCAAGAGGTTTTCCAAGTGATGGAACGCAACATTATCGGACTTTTGGGCAACCTTCCTTCGGAACATTTCGGGGTCACTATCAGTACCAGTCGCGAACATCTGGGCCGGTTATTGGCCTCAGCAATGATGAGTGGTTACTTTCTCCGCAATGCTGAACAGAGAATGAATTTTGAAAAATCCTTCGCTACTCTCCAGAGCGGTTCTAGTGATGTTTAAGGTTTAGCGGTAGTTAGTTTGAAAGGGAAAAAGAAGCAATCAGATTTTAGTTACAAGATAACTTTGATCTGGTTAATAACTGATAACTGATAACTGATAACTGATAACTGATAACTGATTAAAGACAGTTTTGCTGCCAGAGTAGTTCTTTTTCGATTCCCTGTTTTTCTCCGGGGGGGACAGTCCTTTCCCGCATGATATAAAGTTGCAGGGATTTAATTTGTTGATCACTACCGTGCTGCTGATTCCAGTTTTGACAGAGATACTGACCAAACTCTCCATAAACTGACCGACCGATAGCTCGATTAAGATTAATAAAATATACTCGCCACTGCATGGTTTTATACAAACGATTGCGATCGCTATCCGTGGGTTTATCCCAAATTACCGGCTGTCCTTCTCTAAATATATCTACCGTGGAACCATCGGCTAATTGACTGACTGCCACAAACCAAGCATCATCGCGAGGGGGACTAGGGGAGAAAATAGTCCAATACTGGTCTAAACGAGTTATTCTTGCCAGAATATCAATTGTATTAAAAGTACGACGGGTGAGCAAGCGATCGAGGGATTGAATTAGAGGTGTATTTAAATCGCCCCTATCGACCGATTGCCGGACAAAACTGCGTAAATTCCAGATGCTGGCCAACAATAAGAAGAAAATTGCCAAAATATTTAAGGGTAAAGAGGATTTAATCGTCAGGGGACGAAACTTGAGAGGTTTGGTGAAATTGCCCATAAAACGACGATGGGAGGCAATCCACTCATAAATTCTCGTTCCCAGGGTCATGAGGGGCGGTAAACGCAAAATTGGCGCTAAAAACCAGAAAATTGGCGAAAGACTGACAATATAAACCACTGCTGACCATTTAAACCGACGTTTTCCCTGCCAATCTTCCACCACCCAAGAATTTTGGGACACCATATCCTCGTATATTGAGGGGTTATCCTGAGCGACTAACAGGGGAGTGCCGGGTAAAATGAGAAAAGTGCGGAGAAGATGAACAACTTTCTTGCAAAATCCACAATCTCGATCATAATTAATCCTTAAACCTTCTCTTTCTGGGTTTCTTATCCGTTTTTGTCCCCAATCCCAGACTAAGCTAGGGATAATGGGCAACCAATGGGTAACACTCAAGAAAGGGAAAACCCCTAAATGTAGAATCAGTGCAAAAACCGTATGCAAGAAAATAAAGAAAACTACGGCGATTATTTTAAATAAACTATTGCGAAAGGGAACAAACATCAAGAGCGGACCGAACCATTCAAAGCCTAGGGCTGAAATTGTTAGGAATTTGAGGAATTGCTGCGGTAAAGTCAGTAAAAAACTCCCCAAAGCGGTAGCGTATTGATCGTAACTAAGAGAGTAATAAACGGCTGTACCGTCGGGCCACCAAGTCTCACTTTTGAGTTTAAAGACCACTGACCACATATAGATGTAACACACCTGTATCATAAAAGCCACCGTGGCGGCCGAAACCACACGCTTGGGTAAAGGGTTGGGATTGGTGTTTAAGGCACTTTCCACGGAATAACAGGCACCAAGGGGTAAAAACATCGCCCAGAATAATACTGCCCGGATTACGTCATCGGCGGCAAATAGTAACAGGGGGTTGCGATGATGTAAAGAGACGATTAGCGCCCAAGTGGCGATTGTGGCTAAACGGGTATGATAGCCAATTAAAAGCAACAATGCGATCGCTATAGCGACGATAAACAGGATACTCTGCACCAGTACCGAGTCACTGAGAGAAAAAATAGACCAGTAAAAAGGACTAGCAGAGACTTTCGATAAGCTTTCTAGGGGTAAAACCCCCAATTCGCTGTAATGGGCAGTTACTTGGCTAAAACGAACCGATAAATCGACTAAAACCACCAACGCCAAGGCAATGCGAAATAAAGCCAGCGATCGCAGGTCAAACCCGAAAATCTCTGCCAGTCTTTGTCTAAATGATTTTGCCATTATCGCCATAGGATGATGATTCCCTCCACTTCTTCAATAAACCTACTTTATACCAAGTAAAAAGGCCAAAGGCAAAAGAAAGCTGTCAGTATTCTCCGAGTCAGTATTCAGGAGATTATTTTTATTTATTCCCCTCTCCCTTTTCCCTTCTCCCTCATAGGTATAGGTTTTTTACATTAGAACTGTTGCAAATTAATTATATGTCATAATTGTAGGCTAACTAATTTTTTTTGGAAAATTAGTTAGTTAGTACATTTCTTCTGAATGAAAACCTGAAGTTTTACTTTTAACTCAAAACTCTTTAGATATGCTTTAATTTGGTTGTCAAAACCTCTTTATTTAAGCATCAAAAACTTTCTCAATTATAAAAATTGAGAATAAATTCTCCTTGACTTGATTAATATTTGGCAACTTTTAAGAAGCATCTATACCTAACTCACACTTACAAACAGCCGCCAACAGGTTAGGGACTTGCGCTTTGATAATGTACCTTTTGGGCGAACGCGGTTCGCCCCTACATTGTGAACAAAATCCGTCACTGAGTTAAAAAGGAAAATTGAGGTAGAATAAATGAGTGTTATCCTGTTAAAATCGAAACGACAGCAGCGATCAAGGAGTGAAACAAATATGCCGGCGGGCTATGAAGAAAATCCCAGAATGCCCCTAGATAAACTTATTTTTGTTATTGCTTGCATCTATCTAGGTTGGGTGGTGGCATGGCTAATCAGTCAAAAAAATGCCCCTATCTCTCAAAATGGTACGATTTCCCAAGAAGATCAAAAATTTATTGCCTATCTGCAATCATCCCTTGCTATTATTGATCGCCAAGGTCAAACTTCATCCCCCGATCCCAATCCTGCTGCCAAAAATAACCCTTCTCCAGTAGTGCCAGTTCCACCAGCACCACCCGCTAATTTACCGGTTAATAATAGTCCCCAGATCATAGAAAGAATTTACGTTCCTGTTTATCCCCAAACCCCTGAAACTACTGCCAAACTTGTCCCAGTTACACCCTCAAATACCGACATTTCTGCACCACCATTACCAGCTGCTCCCCAAGGAAATCGACCAGTAGCAGCGGTTATTCCTACCAATAATCAGGTGAAAAATATTCTGGTGGGGGTGATGGATTTAGGTGATCGATCTACAGCTTTATTTGATAATAAGGGCATAACTACCCGTATTTCTCCAGGGGAATTTATCAATGGTTGGACTTTAGTGGAAGTTGGTAATCAACAGGTTATTTTGTCTCGTAACGGCCAAACAAAAGTCTTAGAAGTGGGACAATCTTTTTAGGTTAAACGACGGATAAATTCTAGGGGTAAACCGTCTGTATCGGCAATAAAAGTGACTTCATAGACATGATCGCCGATCATCTGTTGTTGGGGGGGCAAAAGAATGTTTAAAGGTTGATATAAATCGGCATCCTCTTGATGGGCTTGCTGAAATTTATTTGTTAATTTTTCTAACCATTCTGGTAGATTGCTGACATTTTCTGTTAGGTCAAAAGACAAGTGATAATAACCGACATAATGCTGATCGCTAAAGGCATCGGGGGCGGGTTTCGGTTGAGGAATTTGGATTAATTCGATGCGTCCGTTTAATCCTGTTAGCCAACAGGCCAAAGTATAACCCGTGGTGAATCTTTCCTCTAGGGTAAAACCGAGAAGTTGGTAAAAAGCGATCGCCCGATGGATATTAGCCGTCCGAATAGAAGCATGGTGCATTTTCAGTGATCAGTAATCAGTCAAAAAGACGAAAATAGGGATAACGTTTGGGAACCCCCGGTTCTTTTTCCAGATCAAAGTTAATTACATCCCAACAGGGTTCATCGGGGGTATCGGGACTAAATTCTACCGGTAAACCGTAGAGACGGGGAATAGTGGCTTCACCCGGTTCATTACCGCGCCAAGTAGTGTTACGTTCTAGGTAGGAACTAACTAAATCCCGATAACGTTTGGCAATAATTACTTTAGTCGCTTTAAATCCTTGAGTATAGAGGCGATCGAGTGCTTCGTGAATCTCAAAACGAATACCATCCGGGTGGGTGTGTTGACGATACCACTCACCATTCCAGAGTCGCCAATGCCGTCCTGACTGCAAGTGAACCAACTCACCCGTTTTGGGATCGGCTTCAAAAGCCCCATGGCGCGGACACAAATAGGTATCCGTCAAAGTGAGGGCGGGGATTAGCTGCCGACAGTGAGGACAATGGATATCGGGGCCAAAAACAGGGTATTGTAAACTTGCATTGATCATGGAAGAACCTAAACTAAAAATTGCTATCTTTGTACCAATAATCCTACCCATATTATACCCAACCAAATTGGACGGGTATTCTCTTTTGACTTTAGTGCAGATCCTTTCATGTCTTTAGATAACTTAAGATCAACTTCTAATTTCTGGCCCCTTGTCGATGTCAGTCAAGCGGCTTTTATCGCCCCCAATGCCACGGTAATAGGCGATATTTCCCTAGCTGTGGGGGTGAGTGTTTGGTATGGGGCGGTATTGCGTGCCGACGTGGAACGCATCGAAATTGGGGCCTATACTAATATCCAAGATGGGGCGATCCTACACGGAGATCCGGGCAAAATTACTATCCTTGAAGATTACGTTACCATCGGGCATCGGGCGGTAATTCACGCAGCCCATATTGAGCGCGGTTGTTTAATCGGCATTGGGGCAGTGATTCTCGATGGTGTGCGCGTCGGGGCGGGTAGTATTGTCGGGGCGGGTAGTATTGTGACAAAAGATATACCACCGCGATCTTTAGTGGTGGGCATTCCCGCTAAACGCGTCCGGGAAGTGTCGCCACAGGAGGCTCAAGAGTTGATCGAACACGCCGAGCGCTATGCTAAACTTGCCCTTGTTCATGGGGGAAAAGGTACTGATACTGGATTCCCAAAACGGGCGGATTAGGGTATAAATATAAAATGAGAATCAAGTAACAATCTTTTAAGCACTGACCGAGGAGAAGGAAATCTATGGACTGGAGAGTGTTAATCGTTTTAACCCCTTTGCTTATTGCTGGTGGCTGGGCTGTCTTCAATATCGGCGCTGCCGCTCTTAGACAAGCTCAACAGTTTCTCAGCAAACAAAGTTAATAAAAGTTTATACTTCTTAGTAAAACCGACCGCCTAGGCGATCGGTTTTTAATTTTTTCTTATCCAGCGATCGCTGATTGGGGTGTAGGGTGTAGGGTGTAGGGTGTGGGGTGTAGGCTTCGGCCGTGAGCTCAGCCGAACGGGTGTAGGGTGTAGGGTGTAGGGTGTAGGGTGTAGGGTGTAAGATGATGGAGAAATGGGGGAATTATGAATTATGAATTATGAATGATAACTGATAACTGATAACTGATAAGTACCTAAGCAAAATTAATTACACATTTCGATCAAGCTTTTGCCTTTTGCCTCTTGCCTTTTGCCTATCCTAACCAAGAAATTAATTTTGCACGACTACTTAACTGAATTGTCATCTCGACTAGGAAACTAATTTTACACTAATACCTAACCATGAAATCTAACTATCAAAATCTCATTCAAGAACTTGCCCATCTGGAAATTATCACCGATCCGGGGCAAGTGGCGAAACTTTCCTTAGATTATTATCATTTTAGTCCCATTTTAGAAACACAACTGCAAGATAAACGGGCTGATTTAGTCATTCGTCCCCAGAATAGCCAAGAAGTTATCGACATCGCTAAAACCTGCGTTAAATACCAAATTCCTTTAACAGTTAGAGGTGCGGGTACAGGTAATTATGGTCAATGTGTTCCCTTGCGGGGAGGAGTAATTTTAGACACAACCAAACTAACAAAAATTATCTCGATCGAACCGGGTACAGCACGGGTAGAAGCGGGGGTAAAAATGGCCTTTTTTGATAAACAAGCTCGCGCAATCGGTTGGGAATTAAGAATGGCTCCCTCTACCTATCGGACGGCGACAATTGGCGGTTTTATCGGGGGTGGCAGTGTGGGCATGGGTTCAATTAATTATGGACAATTGAAGGATAGGGGCAATCTGCAAGCAGTGCAGTTAGTCACCCTAGAAACAGAACCAAAAATTATCGAACTACGGGGGGATGAGGTAGAAAAAGTCAATCATGCCTACGGAACCAATGGCATTATTACCGAGTTAGAAATAGCCCTCGCTCCCTGTTATCCTTGGGCAGAATTTATCGTTACTTTTGCGGATTTTATCACCGCCGCTAAATTTGGTCAAGCTCTTAGTGATAGTGATGGCATTGTCAAGAAAATGGTTAGTGTTCACTCTTGGCCAATTCCCGCTTATTTTACTGCTCTTAAGGATTATTTACCCACGGGAAAAGCGGCAGTTTTGTTAATAGTATCGGACAGCGATCGAGTCGCATTAGAATCTTTAATTAAAGAATATAATGGTGAACTTACTTACTATAAAACGCCAGAAGAAACCCAAAAAGGCAACAGTATCTTAGAATTTACTTGGAATCATACCACTCTCCATGCGCGTAGTTTTAACCCCAAAATAACTTATCTACAGGCTTTCTATTTTAATCTAGCCACGGTGGAGAAACTCTATAATTATTTTGGGGAGGAAATAATGATGCACCTAGAATTTTTGAAATTTCAAGGTAAAGTTATTCCCGCCGGTCTTCCCTTGCTAGAATTTACCACAGAAACTCGATTAAATGAGATTATTGCTATCTATGAACAACAGGGGGCAGCTATTGCCAATCCTCACACTTATATCATGGAAGATGGCGGCAGCAGACAGATTAATCCCCTGCAACTAGAATTTAAACAACTCGTCGATCCCTACGGATTGAACAATCCGGGTAAAATGCGAGCATGGGTTGAAGCAAGGGGGTAGGGATTCGATTCAAGCTAAATTAAACAAGATAAGTAGGTAGGCGTTAAAAATTATCAGATGCCCCCCTTATCAAGGGGGGATTAAGGGGGGATCGAACCTAAAACACTAACCGGTGAAAAGGGAGTGGGGAAAACAAAACTCCCCGCTGCCCCCTGCCTATTCCCAGACTTACCCCGATCCGATACAATTAAACGGTTGTCTTGGAAGAATTAATAGTGATCGAGCGTTATACTCTCCCTGCGATGGGGAATTTGTGGACGGATAGATATAAATATCAAACATGGCTAGAGGTAGAGATAGCCGTCTGTGAAGCGCAGGCAGAATTAGGCTATATTCCCGGGGATGCAGTAGAAGAAATTAAGGCAAAAGCTAATTTTGATCCCGATCGCATTTTAGAAATAGAAGCAGAAGTGCGCCACGATGTCATCGCCTTTTTAACAAATGTTAACGAATATGTGGGCGAGCCGGGGCGTTATATTCATTTGGGTTTAACCAGTTCTGATGTATTAGATACCGCCCTGTCCTTACAATTAGTCGCCAGTTTAAACCTGATTTTAGAACAATTAGAAGATTTTATTCAAGCCCTGCGTTATCGCGCCCAAGAACACCGTTATACAGTCATGGTGGGACGTTCCCACGGCATTCACGCCGAACCGATCACCTTTGGCTTTAAACTAGCGGGATGGTTAGCGGAAGTGCTGCGAGGACGCGATCGTTTAATTCGCTTGCGCCAAGACATCGCCATCGGTAAAATATCTGGTGCAGTGGGAACCTATGCCAATATTGACCCCAAAATTGAGGCGTTAACCTGTCAGAAGTTAGGATTAGAACCGGATACCGCTTCCACTCAAGTTATCTCGCGCGATCGACACGCCGATTATGTGCAACAATTAGCCTTATTAGCGGCTTCGATCGAACGTTTTGCCGTGGAGATTCGCAACCTGCAAAGAACCGATGTCCTAGAAGTGGAAGAATACTTTTCCAAAGGACAAAAAGGCTCCTCCGCTATGCCCCATAAACGTAATCCCATCCGTTCAGAACGCTTAACGGGAATGGCGAGAATTATCCGTAGTCATAGCGTTTCCGCTTTAGAAAATATCGCCCTCTGGCACGAAAGAGATATTTCCCATAGTTCCGTAGAACGGGTGATGCTGCCAGATGTTTGCATTTTGACCCACTTTATGCTTAAGGAAATCACCGATTTAGTCAAAAATCTGCTGGTGTATCCCGAAAACATGAAGCGAAATATGAATGTTTACGGTGGCGTGATTTTCAGTCAAAGAGTTCTTTTAACTTTAGTGAGTAAGGGAATTAGCCGGGAATCTGCCTATAAAATCGTCCAAGAAAACGCCCATCGCGCTTGGAACACCGATAACGGCAATTTTAAAGCTTTTATCAGCCAAGATGAGCGAGTTACCGCTATTTTATCCCCCGACGAGATCGAAAGTTGCTTTGATCCCCAGCAGCACTTAAATCATCTTAATAGCATCTACCAAAGGTTAGATATTTAAGGAGCTTTCAGTGATCAGCTAACCACTAGCTTGTTGCTTTAGAAAGGTAATGACAGCGTTTTGGATTGTCGGTTGGCGATCAATTTTTTCTCAGAAAGCGATCGCTGTTCGTTTCTCGATCAAGGTCGCGTTTGAAGATAAAACTAAAGAATCGGCGCAAGCGAGTACGAATCGGGTAAAATAAGGGTCTGTATTCGGAGTGTTCGTTTTTATGATGAAAATCAAACTCTTGAATTTAGGTAGTATTAAAGAGGCAGAAGTGGATCTTCGGCCTCTAACCGTTATTATTGGCCCGAATAATTCTAATAAAACTTATATCGCCTACTCGATTTATGGGTTATGGATTAATCATCGTGACGGCCTTTTTTTTTCTAGTGAAATTTTAGAAAAAATAGAATTTACAAATCAAGCCGATCATTGGTCTTTAAAAATAGACCGACGTTTTTATGATGTTATATCCGAAATTGTTCAAAAGTCCGCATCTGAATTTAGCGGGATAAAACTACAATCTTTTTTCCAAGATTCTAGCGGTAAAATTTTTGAAAAAACGAAATTCAGTATCGAAATTTCCGAAGATGATATTAAAACAGCTATAGAAAAAGTTTTAGCGGATATAATTGAGTATCGCCATTCATTAGCTTCATTTGGAATCAAGAAAATCGAGCGAAGCGACAACAATAATGAGATTTTATTTTATCCAGAAAAAGAAGCTGAAATTTATGATTATAAAAACATGGTTCTTCTTGATTTTGTTGCTGGTGTTGTAACATTTTCATTTTCCGATATAATTCCTTTACCCGCCGAAAGAAACGCTTTTATAAATACCTATAAAATGCTGGCCAATAGAAGATATAAGCTACTTAAAGAGAATCAGAGAGAGCGATTGATACGAGGACGTATTAATCGAGAGCCATTGATACAAGGACTTATTAATCGAGATAAGCAGTTAGAGTTACTGAAAGAACAGGGAGATATTCGCTATCCTCAACCAGTAGAGGATTTTTTAGATTTTTTAACTGACATAGAACTAGAAAATAAGCCCGATCCCATTGCCAAAAATAAAAATGATTTTCAAAAATTAGCCGATCAAATTGAAAAGTATATTCAAAATAACAATAAAACAATCTTTAAAAAGACTAAATTCGGAGGCAAAGAAATTAAAGTTTCGGTAAAAAGAAGTTTAGAAATCGATCTTTATAATGCTTCCTCGTCTATTAAACAATTAGCCCCGCTTTTACTCTATTTACGCTATCGAGCAAAATCGGGGGATTTTCTGGTGATCGATGAGCCTGAAATGAACTTACATCCAGAATCTCAGGTAAAATTGTTAGAATCTTTAGCGATTTTAGTAAATTTAGGAGTTAGAATTTTATTGACGACTCATAGCCCCTATTTGATGGCTCATCTTAACAATATCGTTAATGGTAATCACCAAAATCCAGAACTTTTAGCCGAACAAGCTAAATTGCTTTATCTGCAAGATAGCCGAGCTTTTCTTAAAATGGAACAGGTTAGCGCCTATGAAATAAAAAATAATAAATTACTTTCTTTACACGACCCTGAATACGGTATTCGTTGGGATACTCTCAGCGATGTATCAGTTGATATTCAACAAAAGTTTTTTGCAATTTATGAAGCAGGACAACAAAACCAAGAAACCGAAGAAGGATGTTCCTCAGAAGAAGAATAAACTCGATTGGCAAAAATTTAACTTTTTAGAAAATTTGCTTATTTTCTGTACCGTACCCAATCGGATCGCTCCACCCGAAAGCGGTGTCAGCTTTCGGATTACCAAGCCAGAAAAAGATTCCGTTTGTATTTTATTTAAAACTGATCGTCAGAAGGATCCTCTCGTTAGAAATCAAAAGCAGAAAAGACCTGATTATTTATCTCTTTTTATTCAGAATGACTTACTTCTGCTGACAATTATCGAGATGAAGGGAACTAATAAAAATTCCACGAGTACAGCTATCGAACAAATTACAACTTTTAGAGATATTTTAAAACGAGAAATTGCCGATCATGTCACCAGTAAACTCAAATATAAATTACAAGCTATCCTATTAACTCCCTATAATGCCGATATTCCTCGAAAGGCGATCAAAGAGGAAGAGGAGAAAGGATTTATTATTTTACCTATCCCGTATAATTCTAAAGCGGAGCTTTATCCTTATGTTTCCAAGACTCACAGTAAAGCGGATTTAAGCAAAATAGGCAAAATAAAGCATAGTCACGACGAGCAACATAAAGAATCCGATTGTTTGTTAATCGAAAACTTGTTGGCTAGACAAGCATCGGACAAACGTAAACAGGATAACTATTATTCATGTAAATTCACTCCCACCAAAGATAGAAAAGGCATCTATATAGATTATCAGGTGTCGAGCGATCGAGACTTGATCACCCTATTAACCGATCCGCAGGGAAAGAAAGTTCAATTGGCTTACTGTAGTGATGATTCTCAAAGTTCAATCGATCAAATTCAGGAAGAGATTAAAAATTTAAACCTATGTCGAATGGTAGAGATGGTAAGTCGCCTAATCAATAGTTAGTATTAAAAAAAGGTTAATTGCTTTTTATTCTCTTTGATAACAGGGTGAAAATTACTGCTTTTCATCTTAATTCGCTTCCCTTCAATAGTGGATATTATAGTGGTAAGTTGAGAAAGCCAAATGCTGACATTTTCATCATCTTGCCAATTAATTAATTGACTCACCAGAACTGGAGAATGAGTGTTCACTATTACTTGGCGTAAAGGCATTTCAGTATCTTTAAAATCGACAGTTAGCTCTTTTAATAATCTTGCCATTGCTTCAATACGAAAAGGATGAATGCCATTTTCTGGCTCTTCAAAACACAGTAATCCTGTGTGTTGTCGGTCGTATTGCAGGACACATAATGTTAATAAACGTAGGGTTCCTTCGGAAAGCACTCTCGAAGAAAACTCCCGACCATCATCACCTTTTACCTTGATAATAAATTGTCGATTTGCTTTGTCGTCATAAACATTAACTTCTGTAAGATTCGGTAGCAGATTATTGAGATCACGGGAAATTGCTGTGAGGGTATATTCATCATTTTGTTTAATGCGAAATAAAGCAGCGGCTAAATTCTTTCCGCTTGCTGTTATTGTATCTCTGATGCCCATATCTTGACGCGTAGGTTCTCGCAGATCTTCGGGATTAAACTGCATAAACTTCCAACTCAGCATTTCTTGTTTGGCGGCTAATATATGTTTAAAATCTATAGTATTAATGCTGCTTAAAACAGTTTGTGATGCGTTTTTTGCGGGAAATACTTTTTTATTTCCTTGTTGACCGTCTTGAGGTACAACAATGGTAGCAATACCATTAATATCTTCAGTCTTAATATAAGGAATCGCTCTCCTACCCGTTACTACTTTTGGTCGCCAAGTTTCCAATACTGTCTTAGGAATATAATTTTTTACCCAATTATCTTCATTGTGCTTTAAATTTTCTAAACGTTCATCAACAATATACAAGTTTTCAAATCCACTTATATTAGACTCTCGTTTAATTTTTAATTGATAGCGCAACCTTGTATATTTAAGATCGACTTCCCCACCCCAATTATCTTTTACCTTGCGATTGACTAACATTTCAACTATAAATTCCATTTCCGTGGCGTAGTCGTCCTCATCATATTGGGTAAAAAGTTCGCTAGGATGTCCTCGTTGCTCGCTAAAAGCCGTCTTCAGATCTACTTCTGCCAACCGCGCCAACAATTGCAAAGCATCAAATAAATTACTCTTACCAGAAGCATTAACCCCAGCAACTACAGTAAGCGGCGTAAATTCCATTTCAAAATTATGAAAGGATTTAAAGCCATGAATTTTAATATAAGTAATCATAGTTTTAGGCGATAGGTAATATTAAAACATCAGCGCGACATTTAACCATACTGGACAATCTTCTCAGCTTTCGCCTGATACCGTCCTACTATAATCTAGACATTGGTTTACAGGGGTAGTGCGATGCCGCCGATTTTGTCGGGTGCGTTACCTGCTGCAACGAGGGAGAACGCACCTTACCGATCGATTCCTGAGAGTATAGGGTCTTAGTCTGACAAAACCCATAGACAACAGCTTATCTGGCTGACGGCTGGGGGCTGACGACCGGCGGCTAAAAATTAACATTGCAAGAAAACTTAACAATTGGCCAAGAAACTCGATCGAGTAGGTAGAATAGCAAGTAAACCATTTTGTAAACTCCAACCGATTAACTAACTAGAATAGAGATAACCCAGAACGCCTGTGATAGATAAAAGACGCACTACTCGCGATCTCCCCCAAATTAACGAAAGAATCCGCTTTCCCGAAATCCGCGTTATCGATAGCGACGGCTCTCAACTGGGAATTATTACTCCTGCCGAAGCTTTGCGCGTGGCCGAAGAAAAGGAACTTGATCTCGTCCTCGTCAGTGAAACGGCAAGTCCTCCCGTTTGCCGGATTATGGACTATGGTAAGTACAAGTTTGAACAGGAGAAAAAAGCCCGCGAAGCCAAGAAAAAACAGCATACAGCCGATATAAAAGAAGTTAAAATGCGCTATAAAATCGATGAGCATGACTACAACGTGCGAGTCAACCAAGCGCAACGTTTTTTAAAAGCGGGAGATAAGGTAAAAGCGACGATTACCTTCCGAGGTCGGGAAATTCAACACTCTAACCTAGCGGAAGAATTACTGGCTCGCATGGCCAAGGATTTAGAGGATGTAGCTGAGGTACAGCAAGCACCAAAAAAAGAAGGTCGTAACATGATGATGATGTTATCGCCGAAAAAATAACTAACTAATCCAGAAAAAGGGGCTAAGTCCCCTTTTTTGTTCTTCGGAAATCCCGAAAGGAACCCGATCATTTAAGTAGCTGGTTATAATTAAATTAAAAATGGATTTTAGGTTCGATCCCCCCTGCCCCCCTTGATAAGGGGGGTGTCTGATAATTTTTAACGCCTACCTACTTAAAACAAATGTATTATCCGAGAATTAAGTCTCCAGATTGCAATCATAGGCATTCACAGGGGTTAACCTAGGAGCAAAAGACTATTGTGAAGCATAGTCTAAAAATTGATGACCGAGTTTACTGCTATTGAGCGTGAATGCGTGGATGGAGTAAACGCTCGACCGGTTGACCGTTTTTTAAATGTTCTTCGACAATCTGATTGACATCCTCTGGTTTAACACGACAGTACCAAGTTTCTTCAGGAATAATCCTCACCGTGGGGCTAGTGCTACACTGTCCTTGACAACCACTGGTCATAACGATGACATCTTCTGGGAGCGCTGCCGTTTGCCATGCTAAAAGAAGCTCGGACGCACCCTGCACCAAACAGGAAGAATGCTGACAGACCATCACAAATCGCTTTTGGGGATAAGACATATTACCTAAAAAGTTGCAAAATTAGATAGTTCCCTGGGTATATTCTTGGGAGTTGCTTTGGTGAAGCATAGTTTTATTTTGCCCCGAATCCCCGATACTGGCAACACAAAAAAAGGGGGCTGAAAAATTAACCATCAATCTTTAAAATAGAGTTCGGAGAAAAATTTAGTCAATCAAGAGGGTAAAAGTGGCATTCGCTAGTCATTGGGTCATGTTAGGTTTATTATTGGGTTTTGCTGTCGCCCATAGCGGATTAGCCAGTTTACGAATGCGGGGAGAAGCCATCATCGGTGCGCGACTGTATCGGGTATTATTTGCCCTTGTGAGTATCCCTCTAGCAGTAATTTTAGTAGTTTATTTCTTCAATCATCGTTATGATGGTTTGCTTCTCTGGCAAGTACAGGGAGTAACCGGAGTAAAAACCCTAGTTTGGATACTTTCGGCCATTTCTTTTTTCTTTCTCTATCCTGCCACCTTTAACCTGCTGGAGATCGCCGCTATCCAAAAACCCCAGGTTCATCTCTACGAAACCGGCATTCTGCGCGTTACCCGTCATCCCCAGATGGTAGGACAGGTGATCTGGTGTATTGCCCATACCCTCTGGTTAGGGACAAGCTTTACCCTATTAACTTCCCTAGGTTTAATTGCTCATCATCTTTTTGCCGTCTGGCATGGCGATCGCCGGTTAGAAGACCGTTACGGAGAGGCATTTTTAAAGATCAAAGAACGCACCTCAGTGGTCCCCTTTTTAGCAATTATCGATGGTCGGCAAAGTCTAAAATGGCAAGAATTCCTTCGTCCTGCCTATCTAGGGGTAACAGGGTTTATTTTACTCCTCTGGTGGGCGCATCCTTGGCTAATGCAAGCAACAAGTAAAATTTATTGGTGATTTTGCTCCCAACCCCTTTCCTGTTGATCCCGATTGGTGTAGAATGGCTTCTATATCAAAATAAAATTTTCATAAAATACGTTTAGACATGATACTATCTGTCAACGAAAAGAGCTTCCCTAAGCTAGTTTTAGAGTCTTCTCGTCCGGTTCTCGTGTATTTTTGGGCACCTTGGTGTGGTTTATGTCGTTTAATCCAACCCACCCTCTTTTCTTGGCAAAATGAGTGTCAAGATGCAATTCAATTAGTCGGTGTCAATGCCGATAATAATTTTAAATTAGCTAATAGTTTTCGTCTGCGTAGTCTGCCTACTTTAATTCTCTTCGATCGAGGTGTTCCGGTTCACCGTCTGGAGGAAATTCACAGTCGCGAGGAATTGCAACAAACCCTGCGACTAATAGTCAAAAATCAAATCCCGCGTTCAGCTTAAGGGAAAGATATCTTTTCTGATGGGTTCTGTGGTTAAAATGTATTCTAAGATACGGTAACGCCGGTGGGTGAGTGGAACGAACCACAGAGACACAGAGGACACAGTTGCTTCTAGTAATGCTTTGGAGGATATGCAAATAAAAGTTTTAACCGAGCCAGTTGCCTTTATTTGTGTGGCGACGGATGGAGTGGAAAAGGTATCTATCGATTATAAAAATTGGCAGCCTTTTCCGCCTTTTTTTCAGCCATTAGAAGAATATTTACAACAGACAAAAACTCCATTGAAGGAAGACCTCAAAGAATTTTTAGAGCGGGAGGATTGGGAGCATCTCACCTTTGCAATAAGTAGAAATGCTTAATGAGATCAATAAAAAAGTTAAAAAAGGCAACCATTTAGATAAGCACAGCGATGACGAAGGACTTGCGGTACATTACCAGATTCCCAACTTGCACCAGTAATTTTAAGACGATGAGCAATTTGTTTAATTTTTGATTCAACAGAGCCAGAGCCAATCGAAATGCCCTCTGCCTGCAAATAACCATAATTGACAATTCGATGTTTATGCTTGTTCAAATAAATAATAAAATTCTCCACTTGCGGCTCTGACCATCCTTCGCGCACAAGAGATAGCAGCATCCACCTTACCCATCCAAAGAAAAGACTTGACCTCCTCAATCCTCTGGAATGACCCCCAACTTTATTAGACCTCTTGCATAATTTTTTTATGGTATAATATAATGTCTTGCTTTTTTCTCAATTCTTAGATTGAAGTGGAAAAAAGAATAAAATGTGATCTTAGGTCAGGAAATCATCTATAATTTTGCTATGTTTATTAGCAAAATTATGGATTATCAAAACTTATCAGATGAACAATTCAAACGCC
>NZ_JBLZRT010000033.1:0-62537 GCF_048564745.1 Microcystis sp. | reverse complement strand
CAGACTTGGAAACTATCTCATCAAATTAGTTCCCCCATAGAACCTCCTTGAGCCATCTTGCACACTTTTCTCTTTTTGTCAAATTTTATGTTAAGAAAGATGTGACTAATGGATAGCCCCCTTGATAAGGGGGGTGCCGATCCCCCCTTAATCCCCCTTAATAAGGGGCAGATCTGAACAATTTTTAACCCCCACCCACTTAGAAAGAAAACTTAAATATCCAAGGAGAAAATTGATGACTGCCACCACTGACAATAACTCTAATCAACCTCTGGTTAGTTTGCGGGAAATACAAGAACTTGCCATCGCAATTACCGCCAAAAGCCTCAATCCCGCCATGCTAACGGTTGATTTCCTCAAATATTCGGGAATAGTTCCCCCCGACTGGGAATTAAATAGCCAGCCGGTACTCAATCCTAATTACGCTCAAGTTAATTTTCAAAATGGCATCGGCATCGTCGCCCAACCCCGGACAATTACCTTTGTGGAGATGATTAACTCTCCCGATAGCCTGAACCTGAAACTGCCAGAAATTGTCGGTTTATATCTAGATAAACTCCCTTTGGCCGAATATCAAGCCCTGAGTATCGCCCCGAAAAGTATTGTTCCTTTCCCTAGTAGTCCCGATGCCGCTAAAAAATACATCACCGAAACTCTTCTGGCCCCCGGTCCCTGGCTCAATTTCGGTATAGCCCCCCTACAAGCTGGCATCAATCTACTTTATCAGTTAGAAACCTCTCAGCTATCCGTGGCGATTAACGAGGCAAAATTACAATTACCCGATGGCAAAATTTTAGGGGCGCTATTATTTGCCGGCAACTTTAACTATAATCTGGCCGAGGGCAGCGATCGATTAAATCTGCTCAAACAATATCTGGGACAATGGCAAAAAGATCTAGAGATTTTCCGAGAATTAGTCACTCAGCGTTTTCTGGAAAGACAAGTCCCAGTTTTCCCCTCTAATATCAATCTGCCCCTAGGACCCCAAGCTGGACTGTAATCAGTCATCAGTCAATACTTGCCGATAACCTAAAACACATCCACCCCCCCAAACCCTTGTATTTTGGCATTAGCGGCTTCCCCACAGCTGCGCGGGGTGGGGAATAATTTCCCCGGGTTAGCTAAACCTTTGGGATTAAAGCAATCCCGCACATAGCCCATAGTTTCTAAGTCAATCTCGTTGAACATAGCGGGCATATAACAATTTTTATCGATGCCGATACCATGTTCCCCCGATAAACTGCCCCCAACCCGCACACAAAGTTTGAGAATTTCACCCCCTAATTCCTCCACTTCTTCCCAGGCCCCCTCTACCTTGTTATCGTAGAGAATCAACGGGTGTAAATTGCCATCCCCGGCGTGAAAAACATTGGCGATTTTATAACCGTATTTTTCACTTAAAGCCTTAATTTCCTGAAGAACATAGACCAATTGAGTGCGGGGAATCACCCCATCTTGCACAAAATAATTAGGGCTAATTTTCCCCGCCGCCGCAAAAGCCGCTTTTCTGCCCTTCCAGAGTTTCAAGCGGGTTTCGGCATCATTAGCTGTGGTGATATTTCTCGCCCCATTTTGACGGCAAATCTCGGCAACCCGATGTTTATTACTGGCGACTTCTACCCCTAAACCATCCAATTCCACTAATAAAACTGACTCGGCATCCCGGGGATAACAGCCGGTAGCCACCACATCTTCCACGGCGTTAATACTGAGATTATCCATAATCTCCATCCCCGCAGGAATCATTCCCGATTTAATAATATCCGCCACCCCTTGGCCCGCCGCCTCGATACTGGTAAAATCGGCCAGTAAAACACAGATAGATTCCGGAGTTTTCAGGATTCTTAAGGTGATTTCCGTGGCGATGCCTAAAGTTCCCTCGGAACCCACAAATAAACCGGTTAAGTCGTAGCCCGGTTGTTCCGGTACCGCACCCCCCACATCGATAATTGAACCGTCGGGAAGGACGATTTTTAAGCCCATAACGTGATTGGTAGTCACGCCGTATTTTAAACAGTGAACCCCGCCAGAATTTTCCGCCACATTACCGCCGATCGAGCAGATAATTTGACTAGAGGGATCCGGTGCGTAATAAAATCCCGCCCCGCTTACCGCTTGCGTCACCCAATTATTAATCACCCCGGGCTGTACCACCACCCTTTGATTATCTAAATCAACCCTGAGAATCTGATTCATCCGCGCCGTGACGATGAGAATCCCCTCTTCTAAGGGTAACGCCCCCCCCGATAAGCCCGTTCCTGCCCCCCTCGCTACCCAGGCAATCTCGTTATCGTGACAGAGTTTCACCACCGCCGCAATTTCTGCTGTGCTGCGAGGCAGTACCACAAGAGCGGGTCTTTGTCTGTATCCTGTGATACCATCGCACTCGTAGGTTAATAATTCATCTTTGCGACGGATGACTCCATCTTTGCCAAGGATCGCTTCTAGCTGTTTGATCAGATTGGGGGAGATTTTCGGGGGATTTTTGAGTAACATAGGTTTCAGGGCGGCGGAGTGGCCATAAAATCGCTCTATAGGTTAAAATATCGCAAAAAAGCCAGAAATGAAGCTTTAAAAACTGCTCTCTCCTATTTTAACACTAGAACCCCTTCCTCTGTAGAAATCGGGTGCATCTCGCACTTGCAGCAATACCGACAATCAGCAATTATCGGTGACTTTTAAATTATTACAGATATATCAGCAGCCGTCTGTAAGCATCCCACCGAAAAACTAATGCGCGGGGGGCTTGGGGGCGGCACTTCGACACGCTCAGTGACCGCGCCACGCCCCCAACGGGGGGTTTGGGGGGTAGAACCCCCCAAAAGCTTGGATTGAGGAAAAAAATCGAAAGTAACGCCCGATTTTAGTAGAGAGTTTCCCCTTAAAAATCCCAACTTAGTAGATTTACAAAAATCAGATGCAGCCGCAGAAACCTGCAAGAGTCCGGATTATAGAGAAAATTGCCGATAAATTTCCCAGTGCTTGCCGTTATGAATTAGGAGGGTAATTTCATCGATCATCACCTCAAAAAATAGCTCTTGATTAGCATATTTTGACCAAGCTTTCCAGAAATTATCTTTAGTTAAATCTCGGAAGCCAACGGTTAAATGGGGCGAAAAAGCTCGGCTTTTTGAGACATTATCAATGATATTCAGGGAAGATTCTAGCTGCTGTAAAAGCCGTTTTTGCAGGGTTAATAATTCTGGGGTTTTCTGGACATTAATATAAATGACTCGCGGTTTAAAGGCGGCAAAATTCTGGAGAATTAGGGGAATAGGAGCGTGCAAGCCAGCAAATTCCTCTAAACATCTTTCTAAATCCGGTAATTGTTCTAAATTCCACCGGAAAGGGGGTTGGAGAGTGACGTGGGGAGGCGATTTCAGGGCGGCGCGACTATTGTAAATTTCTGCAAACTCTACCTTGATTTTTGTGGCAATTTCCTGTACTTCTGGCGGCGGCAAAAGTGCGATAAAAAATAGAGATCCTTGGGGTTGATTCATGGAAGCAAGCAAAGCTACAGAAATGAAGCTGTCACCTCGATTCTAGCAGTCTTCAACAACTCTAGCTAATTGTATAGCTCTGTTACATTGCACCCTCGACGGTCAAGATTAATCGGTATAATTATATGATTGTTAATCAGTCCTAGCCTCCTGAGAATTTATGCCCTGGTTTGTCAAGATAGAAAAAGGCATTGTTGATAAAACTACCTTTGATCGCTATGTCAGCGCCCATAAGGACTATGTGCGTGATTTGATTGGCCAAGGACGAGAAGCAAAAACCGGTTATTGGGCAGAAAGGGGCGGCGGAATGTTATTATTTAAGGCCGATTCTCTTGAGGAAGCCCAAGCAATTATAGTTCGCGATCCTTTAATCGAGAATGGTTGTGTGGAATATGAACTACATGAATGGCGAATTGTCGTCGAGTAATCCAGCTTTTCAGGGAACAGTGAACAGTAATCAGTCATCAGTGAAAAGACAGCAAGGTTAAGCTGTTGATTATCTAAATATGACTCGTTAATACTGCCTGGGAGTGGGGAGTACCAGAGAAGGGCTCCTTTTGGCTGTGAACTGAAAACTCGCATCCGATCGCTGATCACTGATCACTGATAAGCTATACTGGGGGAATTGTGCTAACAGCACGGTTGCTGCTGCCGATCATTAAATAAATTGTCTCCAGTGAAATTGAGGAATTAACTTTGTCTAAACAAGATCTCATCGAAATGGAAGGAACCGTCACCGAATCTTTGCCCAACGCCATGTTTAGGGTGGATTTAGATAACGGTTTCAACGTCTTAGCTCACATATCCGGCAAAATCCGCCGTAATTATATCAAAATCCTCCCCGGCGATCGAGTCAAAGTGGAACTCACCCCCTACGACCTAACCAAAGGAAGAATTACCTATCGCCTGAAAAATCAAAAAAAATAGGGACAAATGGGGGCAGAGAAGCCAAAAAGTCTAATAAGCGGCCAAATTTATTTTAAAAAAATAGGTGACACGAGTAAAAGAAATCTGATATAATAATAAGCTTGCAGTGTTGCCAGAATAGTTAGGCATGAAAGTTAGAGCGTCTGTCAAAAAAATGTGCGAAAAGTGCCGCGTCATCCGTCGGCGCGGTCGAGTCATGGTAATTTGTTCTAACCCCAAACACAAGCAGAGACAAGGTTAAACCACCAAAGTCACTGTCTTGGGGCAGAGAATCGTTACCGTTAATTGTAGTCGTTTTCGGAAAAAAAATCGTTCATAGGGAGAAAAAAAAAGCGTGGCAAGGATAGCTGGTGTAGACCTACCTCGCGATAAGCGTGTGGAAATCGCCCTGACCTACCTCTACGGAGTGGGTCTATCGCGTTCCCAAGAAGTCTTATCTGCGACGGGTGTTAACCCTGACACTCGGGTCAAGGATCTCAGCGATGAAGACGTGGCGGCGCTACGGACTTATATCGAGACAAATTATCAAATCGAGGGGGATTTGAGACGCTGGGAGGCGATGAACATCAAACGCCTCGCCGATATCGGCACCTATCGAGGTCGTCGGCATCGGCTAGGATTACCCGTGCGCGGGCAACGGACGCGAACCAATGCGCGGACTCGTCGCGGTCGTCGGGTGACAGTGGCAGGGAAGAAAAAAGCCCCCTCCAAGAAATAATTTTTTATTCATTGCGATATCCCCCAATCAAGAAAAACTATGGCGCGACCAACCAAAAAAACCGGACCGAAAAAACAGAAGAAAAATATTCCTACCGGAGTCGCTCACATTCAATCGACCTTCAACAATACCATTGTCACGATCGCCGATACCAAAGGCGATGTGATCTCTTGGGCATCGGCGGGATCGAGTGGTTTTAAAGGAGCCAAAAAAGGAACCCCCTTCGCCGCCCAAACCGCCGCCGATAACGCTGCCCGCCGAGCGATCGAACAGGGAATGCGTCAACTAGAAGTGATGGTTAGTGGCCCTGGGGCAGGACGGGAAACCGCAATCCGGGCCCTGCAAGGAGCAGGATTAGAAATCACCCTGATCCGGGACGTGACTCCCATCCCCCACAATGGTTGTCGTCCTCCCAAACGCCGGAGAGTGTAAACAGTGAACAGCTTTTTCAGGTGACAGGGATCTTGAGGCCAGCAGCCGTTAGCTTTGAGCGCATCAGCAGCAGAATCCGGTCGTCAAAGACCATCTGATCAAAAAGCTGAACGCCGAACGCTAAACGCTGAAAGCCAAAGATAACTGATAACTGATAACTGATAACTGATAACTGAACAAGGGAGGTCAATCGGTGGCGCAATTTCAAATCGAGTGTGTAGAAGCAAAAACTTACAAGAATCAGAGTCAGTACAGTAAATTCGTACTAGACCCTCTGGAAAGAGGCCAGGGTACGACCGTAGGTAATGCCCTGAGACGGATTCTCATTTCCAATCTGGAAGGAGCGGCCGTGACGGCCCTGCGGATCGCGGGAGTCAATCACGAATTTGCCACCGTTGAGGGAGTACGCGAGGACGTGATGGAACTCATGCTCAACATGAAAGAAATCATCCTCAAAAGCTACACCAATCAAACCCAGATCGGGCGTTTAGTGGCAACTGGACCGGCGACAGTAGTGGCGGCACAATTCGATTTACCCTCAGAAATCGAGATAGTTGATCGCAATCAGTACGTCGCCACCCTAGCCGAAGGGGCCAAGCTAGAGATGGAATTTCGCGTGGAAAAAGGCAAAGGCTACCGGGCAATTGATCGCAGTAAAGAAGAAGCCACTTCGCTCGACTTTCTGCAAATCGACTCTATATTTATGCCCGTAACCAAAGTCAACTACAGCGTCGAAGATATCCGTTCCGAAAGCGGTCAAGCTAGAGATCGTCTGCTCTTAGAAATTTGGACAAACGGGAGCATTAACCCCAAAGAAGCCCTTTCCCAAGCGGCCGATATGCTAGTTAATCTCTTTAACCCGCTCAAGGATCTCAACGCCCTCGAATCCTCCGGTAACTTTGACGACCAAGAGATCAACCAAGAAAACCAAATTCCGATCGAGGAACTACAATTATCCGTGCGCGCCTACAATTGCCTGAAGCGAGCGCAGATCAACACCGTAGCCGACCTCCTCGATTACAGCCAAGAAGATCTCTTAGAAATCAAAAACTTTGGGCAGAAATCGGCTGAAGAAGTCATTGAAGCCCTACAAAAACGGTTAGGCATCACCCTACCCCAAGAAAAAAGCAAGTAAACCCAATTCCAGGAAAATACCATGAGACATCGGTGTAAAGTGCCTCAATTGGGTCTGCCGGCTGACCAAAGAAAGGCACTGCTGCGCAGCTTGGCCACCCAGCTAATTCGCCATGGTCAGATCACCACCACTCTAGCGAAAGCGAAAGCGGTGCGAGCAGAGGTAGACCACATTATCACCCTAGCTAAAGACGGTTCCCTGAGCGCCCGTCGCCAAGCCATGGGCTACATCTACGACAAACAACTGGTTCACGCCCTTTTTGAAGGAGCCCAGACCCGTTATGGCAGTCGTAACGGCGGTTATACCAGGGTCGTGCGTACCCTGCGCCGTCGCGGGGATAATGCCCCCATGGCGATTATCGAACTGATGTAACGATGACAGCTTGCCCCCAGTCGCGGATCGCCCTAGTTATCCAGTATGTGGGAACTAATTTCCACGGCTGGCAACGGCAACCCCATCACAGGAGCGTGCAGGAGGAAATCGAGAAGGCTCTGGCCGATATTCTCGGTCATGCCGTCACTCTGCACGGGGCCGGACGGACCGATAGCGGTGTTCACGCCGCCGCCCAAGTTGCCCATTTCCAGCAGCAGAGTCCGATCCCACCTTCCCATTGGGCCAAGGTTCTCAATGCTCGGCTAGATGACGATATCGTCATTCGGGCTTCAGCCCAAGTTCCCGATCGCTGGCACGCCCGTTTCTCGGCCCTCTGGCGACGTTATCGTTACACCCTCTATACCGACCCCATCCCCAATCTCTTTGTTAGTCCCTTTAGTTGGCACTACTACCATCGTCCCCTCGATGCCGATTTGATGGCCAGGGCCTTACAGCCCCTATTGGGAAAGCACCATCTGGCCGCCTTTCACCGTGCCAACTCTAGTCGTGACCATTCCTGGGTAGAAGTACAAGGGGTGGAATGCTACCGTCAAGGGCCATTTGTACAGATGGAAATCCAAGCCAATGGCTTTTTGTACGGGATGGTGCGCCTATTGGTGGGAATGTTGGTGGAGGTGGGAACTGGTGAGCGATCGCTAGAAAACTTTACCGACATCTGGGTTAATCAGCGCCGAGAATTGGTCAAATACGCCGCACCAGCTAAAGGACTATGTTTACTGCGGGTGGGTTACGCCGATTTTCCCTTTGCCGATAGCGTCTGGTTCGAGACTCAGCCTCTTTATTATTTCCGAGCATAGAGATTCAAAGTTTATTTTTGTAAACCAAGGCAAACTGACCATGAACAAAACACCTCTACCAAATTTAGAGACTCTAGAGCAGAAATGGTACGTCATCGATGCGGCCGATCAGCGTCTAGGTCGTCTGGCCACCGAAATCGCGATGATTCTACGGGGCAAAAATAAAGCCACCTTCACCCCCCATCTGGATACGGGGGATTTTGTCATTGTTATTAACGCCGAAAAAGTGACGGTAACGGGCAAAAAACGCCAACAGAAAGTTTATCGCCGCGACTCCGGCAGACCGGGTGGTATGAAGGTAGAAAGCTTCGATAAACTGCAAAAACGCATTCCCGAACGGATTATCGAACACGCTGTTAAGGGAATGCTCCCGAAAAATAGCTTAGGTCGGAAATTGTTCACGAAACTGAAAGTTTATGCCGGTGCGGAACATCCCCATCAGGCACAACAACCGGAAGTTTTAGCGATTAATACGATTCCCGCAGGAGGAAATTAAGTCAATGCAAGCCACGGACAGTAAAAATAAGGTAGTTTATTGGGGAACGGGACGACGCAAATCGGCGGTCGCTTCCGTGCGTCTCGTGCCGGGGACGGGGGCAATTACCGTTAACGGTCGCGATGGAGAAACCCATTTTAACCGCATTCCCACCTATATCCAGACGATCAAGGCTCCTCTGGAGACTTTGGGACTGGAAAACGAGTATGATATCATCGTTAAGGCCGAGGGCGGTGGTTTGACTGGCCAAGCGGACGCAGTGAAATTGGGGGTCGCTAGAGCTTTATGTCAATTAGCACCAGAAAATCGTCCTCCCCTCAAGAGTGAAGGTTATCTGACTCGGGATCCCCGGGCGAAGGAACGGAAAAAATACGGTCTTCACAAAGCGCGCAAAGCGCCTCAATACTCGAAACGTTAGGTTAATAGAGAGGTTTATTATGCCGAAAAAAATTCATCCTACTTGGTATCCGGAAGCCAAGGTGATCTGTAATGGTGAACTGGTGATGACGGTGGGTTCGACAAAACCAGAAATTCATGTGGAGGTTTGGTCGGGTAATCATCCTTTTTATACGGGAACCCAGAAGATGATCGATACGGAGGGCCGGGTTGATCGCTTCTTGCGTAAGTACAAAATGGGTGATAAGTCAAGCAAAAAGGCTGATCAGAAATAATTCTTTACTTTTGCCTTTTTGACCCGGTGGGGAGATTTTCCCGCCGGGTTTTTTGCTATCTTTAGGCTAGTAGAGTCATTATCGCTCTTCTGGAACTTTCGGAAATCCCTGACCGAATCCAGATTCTGAAACCCTTGCTTGACAACTGATCGCTAACTTTTTTTCTAATAAAAACTCTAATTTCGGGTTTCTGTTAGTTGGGACTTGCTGAAAATTACTGGAAGCCTTGCTAGAAAACGGTTTTGGGACTTTTTTCGCCCAAAAAGTGCCAGAAACAAACGTTGAGAAATCGATCCGAGGGACTCAAAACCCTTGCACTTTCCGGAGGCGATGGCAAAGGGTTCCGCTTCCAGACCTGCGAGGTCATTCTGTTATTCTGACTGTTATTCTGACTTCCCCGACCGAAGACCGACGACCGACTCCTAACCCCACCAATAAACTTTTTCAGCAAACCCTAACTAATTTTTCAGCACAGGCTCTTAATTCCTCCATTGTACCCAGTCCGGGGCGATTAACCTTTTCCCCGCTTAAAGGGGCCGTGTCAATAGCGAGTACCTTTTCCTGGAAGGGAAACTGACTCATTTTGACTAGATGGGGAATAGTGTTGATCATAAACCAGACATCGGTTCGCACTGTAAAAAACCAGAGCTAACAACTTGGTAATCCCATTTTGTATAAACCTCACTTTTGTTTGGGTCTTAAATGGGATACATTATAGGGGAATCTTAGCGACAAGTTGACATAATTCCTGATTAACCTATGACTATAGCCCTCGATCGCTTGCCCCAATCTTGGCAGGGTTTAACCCATCGTTTAACTTATAAGTATTTTCAGGCACGCATTGATATACCCAAAGACCCCTATAAAATTCTCTTTCGTCCCCAACCCTATCAGGTTTTATTTATTCTTAGCCATATGCGATCGGGTTCGTCTTTATTGACCCATATCCTCAATTCTAATCCTGAAATTATCGGTTTTGGCGAAACTCATCTGGTTTATGAGAGTGAACAGGATTTTAAAACTTTAATGTTTAAACTCTACTGGCGTTTGAAAGATTTAAACATGAATCATAAATATATTTTAGATAAAGTTCTTCACGATGAGAAGTTTTTATATCATAGTTTTTTGCAATCTGATGCGGTTAAGACCATATTTTTACTACGAGAACCGAAGCGCACTTTAGCTAGTATTCTAGATATTAAACCCCATCACAATGAGCAGCAAGCCCTGGGTTATTATACTGGTCGTTTAGCCACCTTAGAAAGTTATGCTCGATTAATTAACAGCAAAGAAAAGAGTTTATTTATCACCCACGATCAAGTATTAAACCAAAGTCAATTGGTGTTTAATAGTTTACAGAGTCATCTCGATACTAAAACGGGATTTTCTGAAGAATATCGAGTTTTAAACACTACTGGCAGCCGTGGTATAGGAGATTCTTCCGAGAATATCAAAGCGGGTAAAATTATCAAACAAGCCAGAAAATTAGATATAGAAATTTCCGACGATGTTTTAACCCAAGCCCAAAAAGCCTACGATCAATGCTACGAAACCCTTAGCCATTATTGTCATTGTATCTAAGCTGAATTGGGGATGAGCAATAGCCTTGATTCTCTCCTCCGAGTCCCAAGAAAACCCCCCTAATTCAACTCTAAGTTAATCATTTAAAAGGTCTGATTAGCCTTCAATATTAGCAATTGTAAAGCCCATCTGACACTCGTAGAGATTGGGCTGTTGGCTGCCCCCTTTGCCCAAGGAGTGACCACAGCCTAGTTTACCCTCTCGCCACCGGGGTTGCCCCTGCTGGTTGGCTAAAAGACAGCCCTGACACACAGAACCCGTATCGAGAATGTGTTCGTCGGTTAAAATCACTAACATGACGTTCACCCCCATTGATCTCCGATCACTTTTGTCTCTATTGTAAGAGGTTTTTTCTGAGATGTAGTGGCGCGCTATACATTCCGCTACTTTTTGGCTTTTTTTCGCCTAGACTCTTCTTATACAAGGTATTTACCGATCAATTATTAATGGTCAGAAGATGAGGCGGCTCTTCTAGGTTCTGTGTGAGGATGTTATAATATCAATACAGAATAGGAGGTGGGTTATGTGGATAAATTTTGATCAACTCCTCGATTTACCAAATGTAACAGTGGTCAATTATCAAAAAATTGATGAGACAATTTAAGCTGTTTGCTTGCTTTAATTGATCACAAAAAGTAACAAAGGCTCAAACAATTTGACCACAATTGACAACAACCGTGAAAACCCTGACGCGCATTACCTTTAATCTGGAAGTCATGGGAGATAAACTCTCTATTCGTGATTAGCGAGTCACCCTCAGAACCTAACTAAAAAACTTTATGAACCCACCAGAATTAGCCATTGCCACCGTTTGTTTAACCAAACAATTTGACCGCCATGGGGCTGTTAATCAAGTGGATTTACAGATTGAAGCGGGGGAAGTTTACGGGTTAATCGGTCCAAATGGAGCGGGAAAAACCACTTTAATTAGGATGTTAGCGGCAGCGGAAGAACCGACAACGGGAGAAATATATCTGCACGGAGAACGTCTTTTAAGAGATGAGATTAATCCCCGTCTGAAAAGAAATTTAGGTTATCTACCCGATAATTTTCCTCTCTACGATGACCTAAATGTCTGGAATTATCTGGATTATTTTGCCCGTCTTTATCATATCCCGCGCTCCCAACGTCATCGCCGCATTTATGAGGTTCTAGAACTGGTACAATTAACCAATAAAAGCCATAATTCGATCGCTACTTTGTCCAGGGGGATGAAACAACGTTTAAGTTTAGCACGAACGATTATCCATGAACCTTTAATTTTACTTCTCGATGAACCAGTTTCTGGATTAGACCCGATCGCTCGCCTACAATTTCGTGAGATTATTAAAGTCTTACAATCGGCGGGTATGACTATTTTAATTTCCTCCCATGTCCTTAGTGATTTAGCGGAACTTTGTAGTTCTGTGGGTATAATGGAATTAGGTTATCTAGTGGAAAGCACCTCTTTAGAGGAATTAAATCAACGTCTAGCCGGCCAATACTTGCAGATCACGACTCTAGGCAATTTAGAAGCCTTAGAAACCGCTCTTAAACAATGTGTTTTTGTGGAAAGTTGGCAAAGAATTATTAATACTAATACTCTCCGGGTTAAATTTACGGGAACCCTAGAAGATAGTGCTGAATTGTTGAAATCTTTAGTGGTTTCTGGTCTGAATTTAAGCGAATTCTATACTTGCCGCGAAGATTTAGAAACTATTTTCCTAAAACTGGGACATCGACAGGCATCTTGAGGGGAAATAATAATTTTTAAATCTCGGATAGTAACTTTTCGACTAATTTAATTTGCTCCTGACTAAAACCCGCTTCCTTCAGGTGTGCCAGAAACCATTTTTGTCGATAACGACCGTCTAGATACCTAGCCTTTTTATAGGTATCCCGAGCCTTTTTACTATCACCTTGGTCTAAATAAATCATTGCCAAAGCCACAAGAGGATGGGGATTATTCGGCTCTAGTTTAACTGCTTTTTCAGCGTTAGTAATAGCTGAATTAAAATCTTTTAAGCGATGATAGGCGAGGGATAAATTATAGTAGGCGATTTCATTATCGGGTTTTAAATTAGCGGCTTTAGTATGAGTGACTACGGCTTTTTCAAGATGACCACCGACAAGATAAACAATACCCAAAGCATTATAGGCAGCCACATGATCGGGAGCAATTTTAATCGTTTCTTCGAGGGTTGTTTGTGCCGCTAAAGGTTGTTTAGCTAGGTGTTGTGTCCATCCTAAAATTACTCTCCCGTCTAGATGATTGGGGTTTAACTGTAGCGATTTTTTTAAAGCCTCAATACTTTTGATAAAATCTCCCTGTTGACGATACTGTAATCCCAATTGACGATAACGATTAGCAGCTTTAATGTCTGATGGGGAAATAATCGGACTGGGAGAAGGAGAAACGATTATTTTAGCCGTCGGTTCTTTTTTAATAGGAGAGGGGGGACTACAGCCCCAAAAAACCGGGGAACTAAAGATGATCAAAATAGTCAGGAGTCGATAACTATTCATGGGACAATTAATACCAGTCCAATTGTTAAGGGTGTCATCAAATTATGAATTATTCCCCTGAATCCGTGCAACGGCTGCTCGATTCCGATGATTATGGCGATCGCTTATCGGGAGTTAATCAACTGCGTTATTTAGCCCCAGAAATCGCCTTCGAGATGTTACAGCCTGTAATTAACGATAGTAACGCTAGGGTGCGTTATTCGGCGGTAAGTCAGCTAGATATCCTGGGTCATCAGAATCCTGATCTGGCCTTAACTATTCTACGCGATCGCTTGTTGCATGATCCCGAAGCAGACGTGAAAGCGGCCGCGGCCGATGCGATCGGGGGGTTAAAATTAACGGCAGCCTACGATGATCTGGTGGCCGTCTATCAACAATCCAGCGACTGGTTAATTCAATTTAGCATTGTGGCCGCTTTGGGCGAATTGGGGGAACCCCGGGGCTTTGAACTGCTCGAAATCGCCCTAAACTCCGATAATGAATTGGTAAAAACGGCCGCTGTTAGTGCTTTCGGGGAACTAGGCGACCCTCGCGCCGTCTCTTTACTTGTTCCCTTGGCTAATGATGATGACTGGCAACTGCGCTATCGTCTTGCTCAAGCTTTAGGCCGCTTAGGGGGGGAAGAGGCGATCGCTGTTTTGACCCAGTTAACCAGCGATAAAAGCGCCCAAGTCGCCCAAGAGGCCCGCAATAATCTCGTCCAAGGGTGATGCAGAATAGTTGATTTTTGTCAATAGCATTTACAATAAACTTTAATTAAGAATCGTTAACAAAGGTAAAGCGATGAAACAATTTACCCGTTTAATCTTGCTCATCGGTCTCCTCGCGGGGGGCTGTTTCTCTCCCTCAATTGCGATCGCTGATAATCCGGCGGGGGCAATCGTGAGCAAGAATTCACAAGTTAACGAACTACTGCGTCAAGCGCGGCAATTGGTCAAAAATGGCAATTATGGGGAAGCTATAGCCGTTTACGAGCAGGCTGCCGCCCTTGATGGCAATAATGCCAAAATTTTCTCTGGGATCGGCTTTTTACAAACGCGGCAAGGGAATTATAACGCCGCCGCCCAAGCATACCAAAAAGCTTTAAGTCTCGATCCGAGCAATCCTGACTTTTTCCATGCTCTCGGTTATAGTTTGGCTAATATCGGCGATTATGACAATGCAGCCACCGCTTACTACTACGCTATCCAAATAGAACCGAAAAACGTCCAACACTACCTCGGTTTAGGGGTGGTATTATTACGGCAAAAAAACTATGCTAAAGCGGGCGAAGTTTACCAATGGGTTTTAGCTCTCGATCCCAATAATCAGCAAGCTCACGAAATCATGGGTAAGGCCTTGATTGAACAGAATAAAAGCAGCGAAGCCCTCGATTTTCTCCAGAAATCCCTGCAAAGATTCCCTAACAATAGTGAAATAAGATTGCAACTGGCCAGCCTTTTGCTCAAACAGGGCGATTTAAATGGTGGAACCCAGATTTTAAAAGAAATAGAACGACAAAATGCAGGAAATTTTTTAATTCAGCTAAAAATAGGGATTTTACTCGAAAAACAAGAGCGTTTTGACGAAGCTCTCCCCTTTTATCGTCGGGCTGTTTTCCTGCAGCCCCAATCTTTGGAAGCACAAGCGGGAATCGGTCGCATCCATCTGGCCAGAAAAGATTATCTTGCAGCAATTATCGCCTATCAAGATTTGGCCGAAATCGCCCCCAATAACGCCGATGTCTATCTTAATCTCGGTCGGGCCTACGCGGGCCGAGGACGAAAAAGAGAGGCGGAGGAGGCTTTTAAGCAAGCGCGAGCGGTTTATGTGCTGAAAAATAATCAATCTGGCCTGGAGGAAGTGGATGTCCTGCTGAAGAAGTTGCTTGAGTGAACCCCAGATCAGTGATCAGCTTCTCAAGGCAACAGGCAAAAGGCAAAAAGCTCTTTTCTTCCAACTCTAACGCAGTCTTAAGGAGTGATTGGCTTCCTTGAGTTTGGTGGGTAAAATGTACTCCATTGATGCAGTCCTGCCAGCGAGCGACTGGAACGAACTACAAAGACACGAAGGACACAAAGATTGATCGCTTCTATATGGGGCTGGCTGAATAATGGTAAAACCCTTTTAAAATAAGGCTTTTGACCTGTTAAAATCCGATGTTCATGCTGCGAAAATAGGATTGGGACTTTCAAAAACCTGGCATTATCCTTATTGTAGTACAAAAATTAGCACAAAAAGGGGCAACAAAGCCTGAAACTGCTGCCTCCTGCCCTCTGCCTGACCCCAGCCTAGTACTTTTTCAGCAAACCCTAATTAGGGGTCTCAAGACCCCCCTGGCGTATTTTTCTCAAGTCCCTAGAGGGGGACAGCCAATGTGATACCATTTTTCTTTATTCGTGGCAGGTATCCTACTCCCCTCTCCCTTTCTAGGAGACGGGTTGGAGGTGAGGGCAATTAACCATCTCTGCCATTACTTTAGAAAAATGGTATGACAGTTGAGGGTGCGGAATGTGGGTTATACCATTTCTCTAAATGAAAACTACACATCGAATTTAAGTCATCCTTTTTAAGGGGGATTTAGGGGGATTAAACTTCTGTAGTCAGACTTTGGAGAATTGGTATTAGATTATGCCAATTTGCTATGTTCCTGTCAGGCAAATCTTAGGACTGGTGAACCTCGGCACTGTGGTAATCTAAAAGATAACTGGTTTGATGAAAATCTCTTAATCTCTCCACTTAATCCCGATTGTGAGTCTCACTTTGCTTTTAATAATGATGGTACAATTAAACCCGCACAAGAAGATGATCAAAAAGCAATTAATACTATCGAAAAGTTGGGATTAAACCTCAATAAACTCAAGGCACTTCGTAAGGCAGCCATCGATCCTTTTTTGGATGAGGAGATAGATAATGCTCAATTACAAGTCTTTGTCAATGGATATTTATGCTTAGATGATCAACAAAGATACAAACCTTTCTGGACAACAATCAAATATTTGTTCAGCGATTTAATTGAATAATTTTTCCTTGACAAAAATACAAGAATTATTATAAAAGTTTAGATAAACCAGAAAAAATATAAAGTCTTATGAAGATTATTCAAGAATTATCTCAAAAGTCAACAATTGATGAGATTCTGGTCAGATAATTGGGGTGGAGGGGTGAATCAACCTGATCCGAAAAAGAGATTGTTGTCGAGAGTTGGAGAGAAAAGCAATGAATATCAAGGATACATTACACAATTTTGTCCAGTACCTAACAGAGGCTTTTGCTCGCATTTTTAGCCCCAGCAATGATGAATATCCCGATGTGGGGATGCAGCCTTTTGATTCTGAACCTTACCATGCTCCCAAGGGTAATTCTTAACTAAAAATGATGGGTAATTGCTTTGAGATAAAAGCTATGGGTAGGGATAATAACCCTACCTGATTTTATAGAAAAATAATTAATCCTCTGCTTGCCAATCGGGACAACTATCACTATCCCAACCGTAGGGATGGAAACCGCAGACGAGAAGATTGCCTCCGTAGATATAGCCGTGATAATTACGGCAACCGATACAAGCAGGATGGGTGTTAGGATCGGGGTTAACCTTAGGAGTGAGGGTAAAATCCGAGGGTTCATCTGATTCCGAAAATAGGGACTCATCGAGGTTAAAAAATTCTTCTAATTCCTGGGGTAAAACCTCTTGAATAAACTGTTCCAGATCGATGATAATTTCCTCATTAATTTCTTCGATAGTTTGGGCTACTTCTTGGAAAAAAGTTTCAATTCCCAGTGCGACAGTTTCGATCACTTCCCAAAAATCTTTCTGCCAATCGTCCATGTTTATACTTGCATCCCTTGTCTAGTAATAATTAATTATTTGTCGCTAAAATATAGGTTTTAATCCTGTTGCAGTTTCCGTAATTCCTCCTGAAGACGTTCCACCTGTTGCCGCAATTCATCTACTTTTGGATTGGCTGCCTTGGTGTCTTCCTCATCTTCAATGATTTCTATCCGTCGGGGTTCATGGGGAATATTAGATTCGTTAGCTGTCACCGCTTGCTGTTGTGCCTGTTTTACCAACTCATCGACGTATTTCCTCGCTTCTTCTGCGTTTATTTCGCCACGAGCAATCATCTCATCGGCTAATTTTTGGGCTTGATTTCTTAATTCTTGTAAATTTACTTCAGCTTTTTCGGCGGCATAAGCGGCAATGCCTACGCCCAAATAAACTGCTTTTTTGACTAAATCACCTAAGTTGGCCATAGCAAAAATCCTGAATTGATCGCTCTTACCTACTAGAATAAACGATCCTTCTCCCAAATGGAGATGGGTTTTGGGAGTCAGTGAACAGTGAACAGTAATCGGTGAACGCTTGCACCTCTATCCAAGAGAGCCATCAGTGAACTGAAAACTGATGAGGTAAAGTTTTGTAAAGAGAGGAGGTGGTGGCGACAGCAAAATTGATCGCTATAAAGATTAAATTTTAGTCAAATTGCTGATTTTTCGCCCTCAAAACGACGATAGAGGTTTATTAGGTCAAAAATGACCTAAATAGTTTGATTAAGCTCAAAATAACTAAATATTGCCTATAGCTGCCGGCAGCCAGCTGCCGGCGGAATCGATTTGTGTTCATCCTCAGCAAAGATTTAAACTAAAGAATCGAGACAAGATTCCCGATTTAATCACAAAAAACTATGTTTCCTATTCATCGCCCCCGTCGTCTGCGTCAAACCCCTCAAATGCGCCGTCTGGTGAGTGAAACCGTCTTGACAGCCAATGACTTTATCTATCCTCTTTTCGCCACAACGGGGGAAGGTATTGCCCAGGAAGTGAAATCGATGCCGGGGGTGTACCAATTATCAATCGATAAAATTGTTGACGAAGCCAAGGAAGTGCGTGATTTAGGAATCCCAGCGATTATTTTATTCGGGCTGCCGGAAAGTAAAGACACAGAGGCGACGGGAGCATGGCACGATCATGGTATTGTGCAAAAAGCGGCCACAGCAATTAAAGAGGCAGTTCCCGATCTACTCATTGTCGCTGATACTTGTTTGTGTGAATATACCAACCACGGTCATTGTGGTTATCTGCAAACGGGAGATTTAACCGGCAGGGTGTTAAACGATCCCACTCTGGAATTATTGCAAAAAACCGCCGTTTCTCAGGTAAAAGCGGGAGTGGATATCATTGCACCTTCGGGAATGATGGATGGTTTTGTGCGGGCAATTCGTCAAGGATTGGATGAGGCGGGTTATAGTGATACACCGATTCTTTCCTATACGGCTAAATATGCCTCTGCCTATTATGGTCCGTTTCGGGATGCGGCTGATTCTACCCCCCAATTCGGCGATCGCAGAACCTACCAAATGGATCCGGGTAATGCCAGGGAAGCCTTAAAAGAGGTGGAATTAGACGTATTAGAGGGAGCAGATATGTTAATGGTAAAACCTGCCCTATCTTACATGGATATTATCTGGAGAATCAAGGAAATGACTAATTTACCCGTGGCTGCCTACAATGTGTCGGGGGAATATTCAATGATTAAAGCGGCGGCGTTAAATGGCTGGATTGACGAAAAACGGGTGACTTTAGAGACTTTAACCAGCTTTAAACGGGCGGGTGCCGATATTATCTTAACCTACCACGCTAAGGATGCCGTGCGCTGGTTAGCAGAGGGTTAAATCGGAAAGGTGACAATTTTTGGCTAACCGATCAGGATAAGGGGGGGTGAGATTGTTACTATTAATTCTAGGGATTACCTGAAAGGGATTAAGTAGTTAGGTATTAAAAACTGTCAGATCCCCCCGCCTATCGTCACCCCCCTTATCAAGGGGGGCAGGGGGGATCAAAGACAAAATCTATCTTCAATTTAATTATAACTACTTACTTAATTCCCACATAATCCTCTAGATTTATGCAACCCAGACCAAGTTCTCTCTACTATCCATCGCCAGGCTGCATTGGTGATGGTGAGATAGGAAGTTTTCCTTAATAGCAACTTAGGTTATACTTCATCTTGATGAGAAACGCTGTAATTATATTCTTTTGCCGCTTGTACTAAGGATAAAAGTTGTCCAGTTTGATCGGTTCCCGATACACTTAAATCACTGTGACAGAGGATAACTTTTTCGCTTACCCTTGCCAATAAATCCCTTAAAACTCTCTGTAAACGGGCCTGATTTTCCTCTAATTCTGCTTCTGTTGTCCAGCGTTGATAGGGACTTTCTCGCCAAAAAATTGGCGCAGCAAAAAGAGTAGCAGCACCTGCTTGTTCCCAGAGTGGAGAAGAACAATCTAGCCAAAAATGCCAACGATGACTAGAACGAAAAGAACGATATTGAAAGATATTGCCTAGGGTAACTGCTGAGGAAGATTTAATAAATTGTCGCACAGGATAGGGATTAGCGGTAATTGTACCACGGCGCAAAAGTTGGATAAACTGATTAATAGTTTCGCTGGGACTTTGAAAAGAGGGTTCACTCTCACGCAAACGGCGATCAATCTCCCAAAAATGTTGGGCAGTTTCCATTAATTCTCGCAAAGCTGCCAAGTGATCGAAGGGCAAATTTTCCCCATCGTTTAATAATTGTTCGATCGCTTGATTTAAGACAAAAATCGGGAAAAGTTTGGCTTCTTGCTGCCGTTTTTTCATCCCTTCGATCCAGCGACAAATTCTTTCGTAGGCAGTACAAGCTTTTTGTCCTAAGCGATCCCAACGGGGAAAAGTTTCGATCGCTAATAAACGGGGATTTTCCAGATCCACTTGATAACAATGATCGGCAATTAATCCAGCGCGAACCGGATCGATATCGGGAATTAAATTTTGTTCTTCATCCCAGCGATAACGGCTAAAAATCACCAGCATTTCCGCTATGGCCTCTTGGGGGGCTAAACGCCCCAAATTTTCATAAACAAGGGCGAAAAGGGTCAATAATGCCCGAATCAGAGGACAACTGATCAGGGGTCGTTGTTCGTTGAGGGGTTGAACGGCTATCCCGGCACCAGTTAAAATTTCCATCAGGCTATAACGGGCGATTTCGTCTAAACCGGGGGCAATAATGGCGATTTCTTCGGCTTTTACTGCTCCTTGCTTGACTGCTTGAATAATAGCTGTGGCTGTCTTCCGTAACAATTCAGCGCGAGAGGTGGTTTGTAGGGAGATGAATTGATCGGGAAGATTGCCAAGATAGTTACCGTCGCTGATTAAGGAGAGAATCGTCTCGCTAAACTGAGCCGCTAACCCGTTATTGGTAGATAATGGCATAATTTGACAGCGTGCCGCTAATTTTTGTAGATAATCGGGATCGGCAGTTAATCCTAAGCGAATTTTTCCCTGGGGATTGTAGGTAAAAACGCTAAAACAATCATGATCGAGGAAAAAACTGAGTAAATCCTTGGCAATAGCCGGATAATCGTCCACATCGTCCGCAAAAACTCCCCGGAAGCGTTTTAATAGTTGCTGTTGATAGCGACTATCAGGGAATAAATAGCGCCAATAGAGTTCGTAGATGATACCATAACTTAATAAACCACGTTCTAGAGACCAATCACGCCATTGAATGATTAATTCTCCCACTTTTTCCGGTGTTTCCTGCTCATTAATCGCTAAAACTCGTTTTAGATCTGTTTCTGATAATCCTTCGGCTAATCTTTCGGGTATCTTTTCTGCGGGAACACCACTAGCACCGGCTAATTGTAACAAATCGAGAACTTGACGGACGAAACGATATTCATTTATGCTAGTAAGCTGGAAGAATTCGGCGATTGCTGGTTGCCAGAGACGGGTGGCGAGTTCCTGCTCCGTTTCTGGGCGTAATCGGCGGGGAAATTGCGCTTTTAGCCCCAAAAACTCGAAAATTAACGGCCAAAACAGGATGACTTCATCGGTGAGAAAACCTAAAGGGGTTTTACAGAGAATCGGATAGCTACCCCTAACAGCAATGGCTAATCGATCGGCTAATTCCCGTTTATTATCATCGTTGGCAGCGAAAACTAAGATCGATCGAGGAAGGGGGGATGATTTTGAGCGATCGCGAGACACCCAGCGCCGAAATTCCCCGACTAAAGTGGTGGTTTTTCCCGATCGCGTGCCACCTTCGATCCAAATTGGTATGATTGACATCGTTTTTTCTCGATTGTATTTGTTAAGATGACTGATCGGTACTCTAGCTTTTCTCCCTTGTGGAAGTAATTGTTTCCTATGAATCTTAATCGGATTTTGCAAGGTGTTAATCAATGGTTATTACAAACTCCTGAACGTTCTTTAGATGAGGCGTATCATGCAGCTTTGAAGATTAAGGAGATAGAAGACAAGCATTTTCAAGGGCGAAAAGTGGCGAATGGGTTCTCGAATTATGGCAGCAGCACTAATTCCTATTTTATCGCAGAAGTTAAAGGTTATCTGCAAAAAATTAAAGTCAGATTGACGGAGTTTAAAGCTAGTCGCTCGATCGTGAATACCTTCGGTCCCAATCAACCGACAATTAATAATGGGGTGATTACTGTCACCACAGATGTTTGTCTGAAAAAACTTCAGTTTATCGATAGTGTTATCGGAAAATATCAAGATAATTATTGGCAAGAAGATCTGCAAGATGTTCCCAAAAGTCTCCAGAACCGAAATTTTGAGCAGGAAACAGCCAAAAATAAAACTTCCAGGAATCGCTCTTTTTTAGCGGCGGGTAGTCTTGAAGATGAGGAAATAATCAAAAGTAATAAATCCCAAAAAGCTACGGAAAAACCGGGGGTTTTACCCCGTTCTTTTGTCAACACTTTTAATCGCATTAAACAGGAAATCGATCCGCAAGCGGAGGAATCGGAGGAGGCAGTTTTAAAGAAATTTCGCAATTCTCGTTATAAAACAGCCATTTCCCTCAAGTTTATTTTACTGTTAATTATTGTTCCTTTATTAACCCAGCAATTAACCAAAACTTTCCTAATTACCCCCTTGATTAATAAATATTTCCAACAACAGGAACAGTTTATTTTTATCAATCAGGATTTAGAAGAAGAGGCTTTTTCGGAATTGAGAAGATTTGAGGAAGCTTTACATTTTCGAGGTATGATTGGTTTAAGTCCCAAATTATCTAACGAAGAAATCGAGGGAGAAATTACTAAAAAAGCGGCGGTACTAAGTGAAGAATTTCGCCAACGAGGTCTAAATGCGATTGCTAATATTTTCGCCGATATTTGTTCCTTGATTGCCTTTGGGTTTGTTATCGCTTTTAGTCGTCGAGAAATCGAGATTGTCAAGTCTTTTCTGGATGGCATTCTCTATAATCTTAGCGATTCAGCTAAAGCTTTTTTAATTATTCTCTTTACCGATATATTTGTCGGTTTCCACTCTCCCCACGGTTGGGAAGTGATCCTAGAAGGGTTAAGTCGTCATTTCGGTTTACCGGAAAATCGCGAGTTTAATTTTCTCTTTATTGCCACTTTTCCCGTTATCTTGGATACAGTCTTAAAATATTGGATTTTCCGTTATCTCAATCGCATTTCTCCCTCGGCAGTGGCTACCTATCGTAATATGAATGAATAGGGTAAAATCAGGGAGAAACTTGATAATTTACCCTTCTAATTTGGGGGGATAATTTGGCTGCATCTCACATTTGCAGAAATACCGACAATCAGCAATTATCAGTGACTCTTAAATTATTACAGATATATCAGCAGCTGTTTGTATGCATCCCACCGAAAAACTAATGCGCGGGGTGTTTTTCAGCTATTTATTCCGAGAAATCGACTAAAAACGTTGCCAGATAAGAATTTAAGAGAATAACATTGGAGAGAGTGAAAGGTCCCTAGGGAGCGTTGATTCATGAATCAACCTACAAAGCACGACGTTTTGAAAAATGCAATATCTCTCTTCAATTTAATCATAACTACTTACTTATGATAAAATGCTGTCAAGGTCAGGGAGGGAAAACTTGCAATTATTCACCCGATAAAATAACTGATAGCCGAGATGAAACCCTGTTACTGTATTAATCCCAATTGTTATCAACCAGACCATCCGAGTAATAATAACTCGAATACTCGTTACTGTCAAAGTTGCGGCTCTGAGTTGTTGTTAAATGGTAAATATAGGGTAAGTCGGTTATTGAGTGATACGACCGGTTTTGGCGTTGTTTATGAGGCTTTTGAAGGTTTTACAGCCAAAATCCTCAAGGTATTACAAGAAAAATGGAATAATGAACCGAAGGCAGTGGAATTATTTAAACGGGAATATGACGTTTTATTAGAGTTGAGTCGTCAAAATGTCACCGGTGTTCCTCGCGCAGATACCTATTTTCAATATTCCACAAGGGAAGGGAAAATATTACACTGTTTAGTTATGGAAAAAGTGGAGGGAATTAATTTAGAACAGTGGCTAAAGCAGTATGATAAGTTAAGTCAAAAACGAGCCTTAAAATGGCTGAGAGAAATTACTTTAATTCTCGATAAAATTCATCAACAGAATTGGCTGCATCGAGATATTAAACCCCCTAATATCATGCTGCGGAATAGTGGCGAGTTGGTGTTAATTGATTTTGGCACAGCAAGGGAAGAAACCCAAACCTATCATCAAAAGGTAAAAGGTCAACAGGTAACAGGTATTACCTCAGCCGGATATACCCCCAATGAACAACAACATGGCCAAGCAGTGATTCAATCAGATTTTCATGCTTTAGGACGAACTTTTGTGCATTTATTAACCGGAAAACATCCTTTAGAAATTTATGATCCGATTAATGATGTTTTACCTTGGCGAGAAGAAACGGAAAATATTCACCCGTTATTGTTGGATTTTATTGATGAGTTGATGGGAAGATTACCCAAGAATAGACCGGCTAATACTAGGGTTATTTTACAGCGTTTGGATGAGATTGAAAGGCAATTAAAGTTACCTCCTATAACTCCTAATAGACCATCTCCACCAGCAGCAAATCCGCAGCCTGTTGTAACTCAAAAACAACCGCCAGTTATTCCTAAGATTAATCCTTCTCCGCCAGTTTCACCTGTGGCTGTACCCAAAAAAACACCAGCACAACCGGTTAAAAATAATAATCTGAGAAATGGATTAATAGCTATTGGTGGAGTTTTGTTATTAGGAGTAGGAATAACGCAAGGTTATGGTTATTTTAAATATAAGCAGTTTCCCGCCAGTCTTCAATTATTGATCTCTAATTTTCCTAGTGTTAGCTTTCTCGATAAAACCCTTGCAACTGGTCATTCTGTTAAGTCAGTAGTATATAGTCCCGATGGACGCTATTTAGCTAGTGGGAGTCGTGACACAACTATCAAAATTTGGGAGGTAGCAACGGGAAAACAATTGCGTACTCTTACTGGTTATTACCCCGTTAATTCAGTAGTATATAGTCCCGATGGACGCTATTTAGCTGGTGGGAGTTGGAACGATACTATCAAAATTTGGGAGGTGGCAACGGGAAAACAATTGCGTACCCTTACTGGTCATTCTGATAGTGTTTGGTCAGTGGTATATAGTCCCGATGGCCGCTATTTAGCTAGTGGGAGTTATGACAAAACTATCAAAATTTGGGAGGTAGCAACGGGAAAAGGATTGCGTATCCTTACTGGTCATTCTAGTGAGGTTTTGTCAGTGGTATATAGTCCCGATGGCCGCTATTTAGCTAGTGGTAGTTGGGACAATACTATCAAAATTTGGGAGGTGGCAACTGAAAGAGAATTGCGTACCCTTACTGGTCATTCTAGCGGGGTTTTGTCAGTGGTATATAGTCCCGATGGCCGCTATTTAGCTAGTGGGAATGGTGACAAAACTATCAAAATTTGGGAAGTAGCAACGGGACAAGAATTGCGTACTCTTACTGGTCATTCTAACGGGGTTACTTCAGTAGTATATAGTCCCGATGGCCGCTATTTAGCTAGTGGGAGTTGGGACAAAACTATCAAAATTTGGGAGGTAGCAACGGGAAAACAATTGCGTACCCTTAACGGTCATTCTGACTGGGTTGAGTCAGTGGTATATAGTCCCGATGGCCGCTATTTAGCTAGTGGGAGTTGGGACAAAACTATCAAAATTTGGCGAGTGGGACAGTAAACTTGTGTTTGGGGTGACAGCAATAACTTTTGTCTATCAAAAATGAGCGACACTTGCGGGAAACTGCACCGATGTCTTTAAAAATGTTGGGTTTTGGCTCAAATTATTGAATCGAGCAGTTTTCTCCTAAATAGGGTATGCGGCAAAAAGTACGGGCGAAGCATTCGGATAGAAAATCTACAGTTTCACCGATAGGTTATTGTCCGAATGCTTCGCCCCTACAGGACGCGGGCCGATAAAGACGCAAGATTTTGAACGACGATTCTCTCACAATCTTGCACCTGTTTTGCGAGAAAAGCCACAAAATCTCTACCTTGCTTACATCTCACATTTATTCAGCAAACCCTATATAATGTGTATATTAACAATCTACTATACACAACTAGGGATAGGATGATGACTAACATTATCATTGATGACCAACTCATGGCTGATGCTCTTAAAGCTACTGGTTTAAAGACTAAACAAGAAGTTGTTGAATTGGGTCTTAAGACTTTGATTCGGCTCAAACAACAGGAGAAAATTAAAGCCTTTAAAGGTAAGCTTAAATGGGAAGGAAGCCTTGATGAAATGAGGCACAATCAATGATTCTTACGATGTCGTTAAAGAATGTTGGGTTTCGCTCAAATTATTGAATCGAGCAGTTTTCTCCTAAGTATTAAAGCACTCAACTCAACCAAAAAGATTGATCTCAGCTACTAGGACGATAACTGCGACTGAAGAAAACTGTAACCACGATCAAATCGGGGAATCATCCTACAGTTGAATTGATTCAGTTCTTCAACAATGTCAGGACTATCAAAGTCTTTTGAGTTTCGATTCAAAAAACACGCCTGCTGTGGCTGATAACGTCGTAAATGATGAAGTACCGAGGCATAGACAAGAGCATCTTGTGGCGTTAAATCATATATCTTTTCATAAGATGCTGCTTCGATTAAAATATCAGCAGTAAGTGCCACAATTTCTCCTACCTTGAGGAGGCGTTCTCGATATTTATTAAAACGATGTCGTTCTTCTTCATTGCTTTGCACCATTAAACTAGCAATATCTTGAATACTCTTGATCCGACTTGCATAAGAAGCTGTGCGTGAAAGTTGACGTAACTCAGTATCTAGTAACTGTTGAAGTTCCCGACGACTCTTTGCTTGACGAGTCAGTTTTTCGTGAGGTTCAGCTAGACTATATGCTGGAATAATTAGTTTGGCTTGTCCTGTTTCACAAAGTTGCAGAATCTGCTCACAGCTTAGACACTGCTCTTGCTCGAAGGTTAGCTCTAAAACAAAATTTGTTTCAACATAGATATTCACGCCGCTGCCTCACGCTGAAATTTTCCTCCAGCTAAAGCAGCATACAACCCTGAATCAATCAACCAACGCTGAGAATCATCGAGAGCTTCAGGCGGCTTTTCAGAATAAATAATCTCTCCCAACCAAGAAGCAACAATTAGTTCAAGACTTTGCCTACTAATTTGGTCATTCGTTACCCCTGCTCGTTGAAAATAAGGCTGAAGAATGGGACTGGCATCAATCATATAACTAGGTTCACTCTGCTCCTGAAAAGCCCCAACATTACTCCATAAGTAAAATCTGTCAGGAAAGACCAGCAAAAAATAGGGAGCCTTGGCAAAAGTACCGTGTGCCAGAATATTGCGTCGGAGTTTTGCCGCCCATTCTTGGGATACGTTGGTTTTGCACTTGACCTCAACCACAAGAGCGAGTTGACCATTGCGGTTATTAACTGCTAAATCCCAGCCAGAAGCCATAAGATGAACTGATGAAACCATACACAGCACTCCGGGTAAAATTATTGATGAACGATGATTGAGTTGCGACTCATTTCTATTAAGGAATGTTGAGTAAAAAGTGCTTTTATTTGGGTTAGATTATTCTGAAATAATGCTTCTAATTCGACATTCGTAATATTACCAGTAGTCACTAGCAGAAGCTTATAAGGTTCTTGATTAATCAAAAATGAATCAAGAAAATCTCTGTCTTCGGTAATGACAATTCGATTTTGTTGAATTGAAAGAGCGTTAATTTCTGCATCTGTCGTGGCATTTTGTTGGGGTAAATCTTTAGTATGAATTGTACCATGACCAGCAGCTTGCAAAAAACGAGCTAAACGAACTGGCAATTGGGCATCGACTAAAAAGTTCATGGTGCAATTTGGTAGATGCTTTTTACCTGAGTTAATCGAGTGGCAAACAATAACGCCGCTAGAATATCCTCCCGTTCTAAATCATCGTAGTCGGCTAAAATGTCTTCGATACTCATGCCAGAACTAAGTAATTCTAGGATAAATTCAACAGGATAACGCAATCCTCGAAGGCAAGGTTTGCCATGACAGATATTTAAATCGAGGGTGATTCGCTGCAAAAGTTGGTTTTCCATAGGTAATTCAGTTGCTTGTAATCGTCCAATCTTCTGCTCTTAAACCGGCAATTTGCCCAAAATCTGAGAGATTTCTCGTCAGCAGGATAGCCTGATTAACCATTGAGATAGCAGCAATCTTCAAATCCATCGAACCCAAACGAGGGTAAGTTACCCGAAGTTCTTGAAAAACTTGACCTGCCTTTTCATCAAAGCCGACAATGGGAATCGTGCGATAATTAGCGAGGTGCTTTTCTAGCCTTCGATAGGCAACAACTTGGGTTTCAATCGAATTTGCCTTGGCTATGTAACTGAGCCATCCCCGCATTTGTTCTTCGTAGGTGATAATTGTGGTGGCAACTTCGCTGCTCGTAATAGCAGCCAGTTTTTTCAGCAATTGTTGTGCCGGTTGACACCCGCGATCGAGAATGCTAATATGATCGGTGTCAAGGAGATACATTTCAGGGTTCGGATGCTTCCTCGGCTAATGGTTTTAGAGACTGGCGGTACTCTTGACCAAACTGCATTGCCTCTTCGTAAACCGGATCTTCAGCAAAAGTGCCGACAATTTTTTCCCACCAGGGAGTTTCGCTGACAGTAGGTAGCAAACGCTTAAGCAGTGCTACTTCAGCTTCTAAAGCTGCTAGTCTTATCTCTAGATCAGTGCTTAACATGGTTGACATATCCTCCCATTCTGCTCTTGCTCAAAGGTTAGCTCTAAAACAAAATTTGTTTCAACGCCAGAAGCCATACGATGAACTGATGAAACCATACACAGCACTCCGGGTAAAATTACCGATGAACGATTGTACACAATTCTGTCTTTAAGTCAAGTGGCTTTACAAAACTTTAAGCAATTTCTTGACAAAATTTAACCTTTTTTCTCATTTTTGAACCCTCAAAAATTAATTATGCAAGAGGTTTAATCTACTATACACAACTAGGGATACTACGAGAACTAACACTGTCATTGTTGACATCCTCGCCGCCGTAAACGGACGGTGATTCCCAAACCTCACGATTTAGGCTTCGGCCGTGAGCTCAGCGTTCGACCGAGCTCACGCCGAGGTCCGAACGGTTTCTGCTTCTTTCCCGTTCGGCTGACGCTCACGGCGGAAGCCTTGCGGGGTTCCGCACCTGCCTTAACAGATTTACTCTGTTCTGGTCTTATGGTCGCTCTACAGACTGACACCGCAAGCCCTGCGGCCAAAATATTTTTACTGGCGTTAATATCTCGGTCATGGTGTGTCCCACAGTTCGGACAGTCCCACTCTCGAACATTTAACGGCAGCTCTTTCACAATATACCCACAATTACTGCACCGTTTAGAACTGGGAAACCATCTATCTATTTCGATGTAATTTCTGCCGTACCAACGGCATTTATAGGCTAATTGTCGAATGATTTCTCCCCAGCTTACATCAGATATTGCCTGAGATAATTTCGGGTTTTTGACCATATTCTTGACGGCTAAGTTCTCAACCACAATCGTTTGGTTTTCACGGACTAATTGAGTGGTTAGCTTATGTAAATGGTCTTTTCTACTATCGGTGATTTGAGCGTGAATCCTAGCTACTTTGATTCTTGCTTTTTCCAGATTTTTTGACCCTTTCTGTTTTCTAGACAGATTTTTTTGGGCTTTTCGCAGTCTCCGATAATGCTTTTTAAAATGCTTAGGATTAGATACTTTATCGCCATTGCTAGTAATCACGAGGCTACTAATTCCTAAGTCAATTCCGATGGCTTTATCTGTTACTGGTAGAGGCTTAATCGTTGGGTCATCAAATCTTATTGAAATATGCCAACGTCCAGAAGGATGTAATCTGACTGTTACTGTACTTGGGTCACAGCTTTCTGGTATTTGTCTTGACCATCGAATAGGTAAAGGTTCTGTGCATTTGGCTAAATAGATTTGTTTGTCTTTAAATTTAAAGGCTGATTTGGTAAATTCGGCACTTCCTCCCTGATGTTTTTTCTTAAAGTTAGGATACTTAGTACGACCAGCAAAGAAGTTAGTAAAAGCTGTTTGTAAATGTCTTAACCCTTGTTGTAAAGGTACACAGCTTACCTCATTGAGAAAGTCTAATTCTTCTTGCTTTTTCCAATCGGTTAGCATTGAAGAAGTTTGAGCGTAGCCTACTCTTTCTTGCTTTTCGTACCAAGCTTGTGTTCGTTCGTGGAGAGCTTTGTTGTAAACTAATCTTACACAGCCCAAAGTGCGCCGCAATAGCGACTCTTGTTCTGGTGTCGGGTAAAATCGGTAAGAATAGGCTTTTTCCATACCTCACATTTTAGCATATATTTCGTAAACGATGCTCATATTTAACAGTAAAGCCGTCGTTCTACGACGGGGTTTCAGACCCAAATTTTCGATGACCAACTCATGGCTGATGCTCTTAAAGCTACTGGACTCTCCTATTCTTTGTGTGATAAATTTAACTTCTATAGTAGTGATCGATCTTTGTGTCCTTTGTGTCTCTGTGGTTCGTTCCCCTCACTATTTATTGCCGGCAGTCTTCATTGACTATCTAGAGCAAAAAAAAACCAGTCTTCCCTAATTTTTCGGGAAAACTGGCCAAGCTAATCTTGAGATTTTAACCGACGTTAGCGGTTTGTTTTTGGCTAAAAAATGCCGCTAAAACCTGTTGGGCAATCTGGGGACTGGTTAAACCCAAATCAGCGAAGGATTCCTCTGGTTTTGCGTGGTCCACTAATTTATCGGGAACCCCGAAACGCTTGACTGGAACTAGAATATTAGCATCCTGTAAAGCTTCCAAAACCGCAGAACCAAAACCACCCATCAAACAACCTTCTTCTAAAGTCACCACCTTACCAAGACGTTGAGCAAGGGGAAAGATAAGTTCTGTATCAAGGGGCTTGACAAAACGAGCATTAACCACTGTGGCTTCGATGCCGTGTTCGCTGAGGATTTCGGCCACCTGTAGGGAAGTGTTGACCATAGTGCCGTATCCTAACAGGAGAATATCATCGCCACTGCGGAGAATTTCGCCCTTACCGATGGGTAAAGCTTCCCAACCCTCTTCCATCAGGGGAACCCCTAAACCGTTGCCCCGGGGGTAACGCATGGCAATGGGGCCGCTGGTATGATTAATCCCCGTTACGACCATTCTTTGCAGTTCCGCCTCATCTTTGGGGGCCATAATGGTCATATTGGGGATACAACGCAGGTAGGCGATATCGTACATACCTTGGTGGGTCGGTCCATCGGCCCCGACAATACCGGCCCGGTCCATGCAGAAGAAAACCGGTAGATTTTGAATGCAGATATCGTGAATAATCTGATCAAAAGCCCGCTGCAGGAAAGTAGAGTAAATGGTGACAACCGGGCGCATTCCTTCGCAAGCAAGACCACCAGCGAGAGTAACCGCGTGTTGTTCGGCAATTCCCACATCGATATACTGTTTCGGTAGTTTTGCCTGAAATTTATCTAATCCCGTCCCAGTGGCCATAGCGGCGGTGATACCGATAATGCGCGGGTCATTTTCCGCTAATTTAGTGAGAGTATGCCCGAAAACTTTAGAATAAGCCGGAGGTTTCGGTTTACTGGAGGGAATCGGTTTACCCGTGGCTAAATTAAAGGGATTTTGGGCATGATAACCCACTTGATCTTTTTCGGCCCATTCGTAGCCTTTGCCTTTAACGGTGGCAACGTGGACGAAAACCGGTCCGTGGACCTTATGGGCCTGTTTAAAAGTGGCGATTAATTCGGGAATATTATGACCATCAATCGGGCCAAAATATTTAAAGCCCAATTCCTCAATCACTGCGCCAACCTTGGGAACTGCTAACCGTTTCATTCCTTCTTTGACTCGTTCCATTTCGGGAGTGAGGGAGTCACCGAAGAAGGGTAGATTTTTAAATTGTTCTTCGAGATTATCGGCGATAAACTGGACGGGTTCGCTCAGACGCACTTTATTGAGATAGCGGGAAATTGCCCCGACGTTGGGGGAAATGGACATCTCGTTATCGTTGAGGATAACCATGATGTTGGTGTTCGGTAAATGTCCAGCATGGTTAATCGCTTCTAGGGCCATACCCCCGGTTAAAGCGCCATCCCCGATGATCGATACTACCTTGAAATCTTCTCCCTTGGCATCCCGGGCTAAAGCCATTCCTAACCCCGCAGAAATGCTCGTGGAGGCGTGTCCAGCCCCAAAATGGTCAAATTTGCTCTCGCAACGTTTTAGATAGCCCGCAACGCCGTTTTTTTGGCGCAGGGTGTGAAAATCGTTATAGCGACCGGTGAGGAGTTTATGCGGATAAGCTTGGTGTCCCACGTCCCAAAGGACTTTATCTCGATCGAGATCGAGGGTTTGGTAAAGGGCGATCGTTAGTTCTACGACTCCTAACCCCGGTCCCAAATGTCCACCGGTAGCGGCGATCGTCTGGAGGTGTTTTTCGCGAATCTGACGGGCAATATCTTCTAATTGACGGAGTGATAAACCATGTAACTGGTTGGGATGAGTAATTTCACTTAGGTGCATATCGGCTTCTTTTTCAAAGTAGTTTATCCCTATACCAACTGTATAGGATTTTCAGCCTGAGATGAGGGAAAATCTAGGCTAATCTGGCCGCCGTGCGTAAAATTTGGCCGGCTAACATGGCAGCCCCAAAACCATTATCTATATTAACCACACCGATGCCGACCGCGCAGGAATTGAGCATAGTTAACAAAGGAGCAATACCACCGAAACTGGTTCCGTAACCGATACTGGTGGGAACGGCGATCACCGGGCGATCAACTAATCCTGCTACCACACTTGGTAAGGCTCCTTCCATTCCCGCAACAACAATTAACACATCGGCGGCATCCAATAGATGGCGATGATTCAAGAGTCGATGAATTCCCGCTACCCCCACATCCCAGAGACGCTGCACGGAAAAACCGCATAATTGAGCAGTAACCGCCGCCTCCTCCGCTACGGGAATATCGGCAGTTCCCGCCGTTAGGATGGAAATTATCCCTTTTGGGGGATTTTCTGGAGCGGCTGCGGCAATGGCACAGATGCGGGCTAAGGGATAATAAACTAAGTCTGTTACCTGTTCCTGTAGCTGGGCTGCTATCTCTGCTTCAATGCGGGTGGCCATAACCACGGGACTATTTTGACGCAATACACCGATAATTTGGGCGATTTGAGCGGTGGTTTTACCCGGTCCCCAGATAACCTCCGGAAATCCCGTTCTTAATTGACGATGATGGTCAATTTTAGCAAAGTCTTCCACCGGTTCAAAGGCCAGATGTTTAAGTTTATCTAAGGCTGTCTCCGGGTTAATTTCTCCCCTGGCAACGGCGGTCAGCAGCGATCGCAAATCGGCAGCATGGAACATGATCAGTTATCAATGGGAAGTGGGGGTGTGGGGTGTGGGGTGTAGGGTGTGGGGTGTAGGGTGTGGGGAAGTGGGGAAGTGGGGAAATTGAACTAAAACCCCAAAACCCCAACCCCCAAGACCTGTCTTCTGTCTCCTGTCTCCTGTCTCCCGTCTCACTGCTATTAGGAGGCCATGGTGGCTGCGGGACGACGGCGGCGATAAGTACGATTGTTCGCTGGTTCCGTTGCCGCCGCTTGCAGGAGGAAAATCACTAGAGGTTGACTCTGTAACTCCCGTTTGATTAAACGTTGCAAAGTCGTCTCGATTTCGGCCCGCAAACGGTCCCAATCCGGGGACCCCGTGGCGGTTTTAAATTCACCGATGCGATCGCTTAAACAGCGTTCGATCGCCCGAATAATTAACTGATTCAGCAGCGAGATTTCCACTTTTGTCACCACACCGCGCAAATTAATCTCTGGAGGTGCGCTTAATTGTCCCTCAGCGTTAACGAAGGCGGCGATCGTAATCACACCATCTTCGGCTAATTGTTGTCTTTCCTGCATAATGTGTTCGTGGACCACACCTGCTTGATCAACTAACTCGATTCCCGAAGGCACTGGTGCGCCGATGGCAATGCGATCGCCAGTTAACTCGATCGTGTCACCATTTTTGACAATCACCATATTTTCGGCGGGAATCCCCATACTTTGGGCCATCTGAGCGTGTTTGACCAGCATTCGGTGTTCTCCATGCACTGGCACAAAAAACTTCGGCCGGGTCAAAGATAGCATCAATTTATGGTCTTCTTGGGAACCATGGCCGGAAACGTGAATTCCCTTATCGCGTCCGTAAACCACGTTAGCACCCTGCATCATCAGGCGATCAATTGTATTGACTACAGCGATGGTATTACCCGGAATCGGATTAGCGGAAAAGACAATCGTATCTCCCTGACGCACGCGAATATGAGGATGTTCACCCTTAGAAATCCGCGTCATGGCCGCTAAAAGTTCCCCCTGGGAGCCTGTGGTTAAAATAACGATTTTTTCATCGGCTAAATTGCGGGTCGCTTTCAAGGGTTCAAACAGATCATCGGGACATTTTATATACCCCAAATTGCGCGCATGAGCGATGACATTTAACATCGATCGACCCACTACCACCACTTTCCGGTTAAATTTCTGGGCCAATTTCAACACCAGATTAATCCGATGCACCGAGGAAGCAAAGGTAGTGATCATAATCCGTCCCGTTGCTTGGTTAAAAACCCGCTCTAAACCGGGATAAACGGAAGCTTCCGAGGGAGTATAACCGGGTACTTCCGCGTTAGTGGAATCACTCAATAAACATAGCACCCCTTTCTCGCCATGTTCGGCAATTTTTTGCAGATCAAAGAATTCCCCATCCACAGGAGTATGGTCAATTTTAAAATCTCCCGTGTGAATAACTACCCCTAAAGGAGTGTGAATTGCTACACAAAAACTATCGGCGATCGAGTGGGTATTGCGGATATATTCCACCATGAAAGATTTACCTAAACGCACCATTTGCCGAGGAACTACGGTTTCTAATTTGGTACGATTTGCTAATCCTGCTTCTTCCAATTTATCCCGCAATAAAGCCATGGCTAGACGCGGACCGTAGATAATTGGTACATCAAATTGTTTGAGATGGTAGGGAATGCCACCGATATGATCTTCGTGACCGTGGGTGACGATCATACCCTTAATTTTATGGCGATTTTCCCTTAGATAAGTCATATCGGGAAGCACTACATTGACCCCGTGCATATCATCGGAAGGAAAAGCTAAACCGGCATCGAGGAGAATAATCTCATCATCGTATTCAAAAACACAGGTGTTTTTGCCGATTTCGTGTAATCCTCCTAGGGGAATGATCTTTAGTTTTGCTTGGGTTTTATCTTGACTCATTAGGTATCCTTTGATGGTAAGTTATGGTGATTTTTCAGGTGGTTTTTTTGGACGGGAAATCTCAAAAAATGAATAGTTAGAATAAGTCGAACTAGGGAAATAACACCTAGCTAAATTCACTTAGTATCAATACTTTCTAGCAGTTCTAAACTATATTTCTTTTCTTCTAGTTAAGCTATTAATATTATAACCTACTTTCTCGAAAAATCCCAGTTTAGTGGGCAAGAATTTCTAGTATTTTTCTAGATTAAAGCCAATTCTTGCATAATTTTTGCTAATCCTTCTTCTAGTTCGGGACTTAAGGAACATAAAGGAAGTCTTAGACCCCCCACTTCCCAACCGACTAGATTTAAGGCCGCTTTAATTGGAATTGGATTAGTGGCACAGAATAAACCTTTAAACAGGGGAAATAATTTCAAATTAATCTCGATCGATTTGGCCGCATCTCCAGTTAAGAAAGCTTGAATCATCCCTTGGATTTCTTCTCCCACCAGATGACTAGCAACACTGACCACTCCCACCGCACCACAGGTCATCAGGGGTAAGGTGAGAAAATCATCGCCGGAATAAATAGCGAAATTTTCAGGAGTATGACAGTAAATCTTGCAGGTTTGTTCTAAATTACCACTAGCTTCTTTTACCGCCACAATATTATCAACTGCTGCCAGTTTAATAATCGTTTCTGGGGTCATATTTTGACCCGTACGACCAGGGATATTATAAAGCATTACCGGCAGATCGGGACAAGCTTTGGCAATGGCACAAAAATGCTCATATAAACCCTCTTGGGGAGGTTTATTGTAGTAGGGAACCACTTGTAAAGAGCCATCTAAACCCAGTTTAGCAGCCTGTTGGGTCGCTTCGATCGCTTCGGAAGTGGAATTAGAACCCGTCCCCGCAATCACTTTTCCCCGACCATTAACCGCTTTTTTGACAATACTAAATAGTTCGTATTCTTCCTGCCAACTTAGGGTGGGTGATTCTCCCGTCGTCCCACAGACCACTATACCATCGCTACCGTGGGTAACTAGATAATCGGCCAATCTTTCCACCAGGGCATAATTAACTTGACCCTCGACGGTGAAGGGTGTCACCATCGCCGTAATTACTCGTCCAAAATATGTTTCACTCATTGATTAGTTATCAGTTATCAATTATCAGCTTCTGAAGGCAACAGGCAAAAGAAAGAATCTGGCAATCCTCCTACCTAAAAAGAAGGGTAGAAACTAAGTACATCGAAGCTTTTAGCTTAACAAATTAGGTTTTAGATTCGGCCTTTGTTATCAGTTTGCGAGCGATCAGCAATCAGCTTTCAGACTTTACTTATCCGGTTAATTAGCTATTTTTCTAATTATTATCGCCTTGATTTAGCTGAAGGCTGATCGCTTAATTATCAAACTGTTGCTAATCTTGAACCGACGAGATTTTTCTTGACTAAAAGTTCGGCAATTTGTACGGCATTTAAAGCCGCACCCTTGCGAATTTGATCGCCGCATAGCCACAATTCTAGACCGTTAGGATGGGATATATCTTGACGAATGCGTCCCACTAATACTTCATCGCGACCGGTGGCATCAATTGGCATGGGAAAATAATTAGCGTCCCAATCTTCCACTAATCTTACCCCCGGAGCGGACTGAAGAATTTCTCTAGCCTTCACCACAGAAAAAGGCCGACTAAATTCTAGGTTAACCGATTCCGAATGGGCCCGCAGCACGGGAACCCTCACACAGGTGGCGCTAACCCGCAGCTCTGGACAAGCAAAAATCTTGCGGGTTTCGTTGACCATTTTCATTTCTTCCTCGCAGTACCCCTGACCATTAATCGGGGTATTGTGGGGAAAAAGATTAAAAGCGAGGGGATAGGGGAAGGAATTAGTGGGAGGTTGCCGATTATCAAGAATTGCTTGCGCTTGCTGTTTTACCTCCTCCATGGCTCGCGCTCCAGCACCACTAGCGGACTGATAAGTAGAAACTACTACTCGCTCGATCGCCTGTACTTGGTGGAGAGGCCAGATCGCCACTCCTAAAAGAATTGTCGTACAGTTGGGATTAGCGATAATGCCCCGGTGATTGTCCACACTGTCGGGATTGATTTCCGGGACAACTAAAGGCACTTCGGGATTCATGCGAAAAGCACTGGAGTTATCGATAATCGTCGCACCCGACTCGACAATAGTTTTCGCCCAAGCTTTCGAGGTGGACCCCCCCGCAGAAGCGAGAACTATATCCACGTCCTGAAAAGATCGCTCGTTTACCGCTTCGATGAGGAGACTTTCGCCCCGAAAATCGAGGGTTTTTCCAGCAGAACGCTCAGAAGCCAGTAATTTTAGACTAGCGAGAGGGAAATGACGACTAGCTAATAACTCTAGTAATTCCGTTCCCACGGCCCCGGTGGCCCCTAAAATAGCGACCCGTACTTTTTGACTCAAATTGTGTGACCTCCTGACGAGTTGGGTGATGATAATGATCCGAAGAAATCGTTAAAGTAAAAAATCTTTTTTGTCCACCGAGTTATTCTCAAGCTTGGATTGATCGGCTTTTGATCAGCAAAATTTTCTGATTGGGCTTAACTGCCCCAAGGACGGAATAAATTAAATATACCCCATTGACCGCTAAAATAAAAAGATTGTGACAGCTTGGGGAACAACTGCAGCTATTCCCCTAGAATATCATGAGCGGGACGGATCCACCGCAGGCGTAAACACCGCTCACCCTATTATAAACGTTCCTTGTCGTAAGAGCTAGAAAAATCAATGAAAGTTATTCAGGAAAAGCTTCCTGCCAGTCAGATAGGTTTAGAAATTGAAATTCCCGCCGAAACCACGAAAAACACCCACGAGAAAGTGGTAAATAATTTAGCGAAGTCGGCCAATATACCCGGTTTTCGCCCCGGTAAGGTTCCCCGTCAGATTCTTCTGCAAAGATTGGGAACTAAAGCGGTAAAAGCGGCAGTAATTGAGGAATTAATCGAAAATTGCCTCGAATCTGCCCTAAAACAGGAGGGGATCGAGTCCCTGGGTAATCCCCAGCTATTGTCTCAGTTTGAGGATTTGATCGCTGCCTATGAACCGGGTAAAGCTTTGACTTTTTCAGTTTCCGTGGATGTGGCCCCGACAATTATTCTCGGAGATTACGAAAATCTGAGCGTTACTGCCGAAGAAACCGTTTATGATCCCGAATCCGTGGAAAATTGGTTTAAAGAGCGTCAAGAACAGTTAGCGACATTGGTTCCCGTGGAAGATCGCGGGGCGCAGCTGGGAGATGTGGCGATCGTTGATTATCGGGGAAAATCCGCCGAAACTGGCGAGGATATCCCAGATATTGACGGCGAAGATCTGCGGGTGGATATGGAAGCAGGACGCTTTATCGAGGGGATGGTGGAAGGAATTGTCGGCATGAAACCGGAAGAAGTCAAAGAGATGACTTTAACTTTCCCAGAAGATTATCCCAAAGAAGATGTGGCGGCAAAAGCGGTAATTTTTACCATTACGATGAAAGAGTTAAAGGCAAAGGAATTACCGGAGCTTGACGACGATTTTGCCCAAGAAGTCAGCGATCAGGAGACAATCGCCGAATTAAGAGCAAGTTTAGAGAAACGTTTCCAAGAACAAGCGGAGAAGGAAACCAAAGACAGCATTTATGAGTCCTTAACTGAGGAATTGGTCAAAGGTGCGACTTTAGATTTACCGGAGACGCTGATCGAAAAGGAAGTGACGCATATTTTGACCCAAAGCTTCATGGAATTTCAACAAATGGGGCTAGATGTCAACCAGTTGTTTACAAAAGATAATATTCCCAAAATGCGGGAAAGCACCCGTCCCGATGCGATCGAAAGTCTGAAACAGACTCTCGTGGTGCAGGAATTGGCTAAAGTCGCCGGCATTGAAGTCAGTCCCGAAGCGGTAACGGAAAAAATCGCTAATATCATGGCCCAATTGTCCGATCGCGACATAGATATGCAGCGTCTGGAACAGGTGATCACCGAAGAAATCCTGGCGGAAAACACCCTGGCATGGCTGAAGGAAAAAGCTACTATCACCCTCGTCCCCAAAGGTTCCCTAGAGGAAGAAACAAGCGAGGATGAGGAAACAGAAGAAACCTTCGCATTCACCGAAGTGGAAGTGTTGGCAGCTGAGGAAGAACCGTAAGGAGTTAGCAGTCGTGTTGGGTGTTGGGGTGTTGGGGTATTGGTTGAATTCCCCCATCCCCCCATTCCCCCATTCCCTGATAACTGATCAGTGATCACTGACAACTCGACCGAATCTAAAACCTAATTTATTAAGCTAAAAGCTTTGATCTACTTAGTTTCTAACCTTATTTTTAGGTAAGACAATTGCCAGATTCTTTCTTTTGCCTTTTGCCTTTTGCCTTTTGCCTTCACAAGCTGATCACTGATAACTGATCACCGATAACTGATGACTGATTCCTGCCAACCGGGGGAAACTTAGGGCATAATAGATGGACAGAAGTGCTAAAGATGCTTAACATTTGCCAGTAAAAGCTCCACAGCCAAGCAAAACCCCTAAGATTGTGATAGCGGAACCGAAAAAATTATGCTCGAATCGAGATCACCTGACTACCCAATTACCAGTAATTGTCGCCCTGCTATCTACGCCAACACGGGGAGAAACTCCCTAGCTAACGTTTTACCCGTGGTAATCGAACAGTCTGGCATGGGTGAACGGGCTTTTGATATCTATTCTCGACTCCTGCGCGAGAGAATTGTCTTTTTGGGAACCCCCGTCGATGATCAGGTCGCTGATTCGATCGTCGCCCAACTCCTCTACTTGGAAGCAGAAGATCCCGAAAAGGATATCCAACTTTATATCAACTCCCCCGGTGGTTCCGTTTATGCCGGACTAGCTATCTACGACACCATGCAACAAATTCGCCCCGACGTGGCGACAATTTGTTTCGGTTTAGCCGCTAGTATGGGAGCATTCCTGCTTTGTGGTGGCGCGGCAGGTAAACGGATGTCCCTACCCAGTAGCCGGATCATGATTCACCAACCCCTCGGCGGCGCCCAAGGTCAAGCTAGTGATATCGCCATCCAAGCCAAAGAGATCCTCTATATTAAACAGAGACTCAATACCATGCTGGCTCACCACACCGGTCAACCCTACGATCGCATCGCCAACGACACCGAACGGGACTTTTTCATGTCCGCCGTCGAAGCCAAAGAATATGGGTTAATCGATCTGGTGATTTCCCGTCCCGAACTGCCCGATCCTACCGTTCCCGTTACTTCCCTGTAAATAAACTATGTCTAAATACGACTCCCACCTCAAGTGTTCATTTTGCGGCAAATCCCAGGAACAAGTGCGAAAATTAATCGCCGGGCCGGGGGTCTATATTTGTGACGAGTGTGTGGAACTGTGTAACGAAATTCTCGATGAGGAATTGATGGAACCGCCCAGTCCGGTCGCCCCAGTGGAGGAACGTCCCAACAAACGGCGATCGGGCCAAAACAAAACCACTTGGGAACAAATTCCCAAACCCAGAGAGATTAAAAAATACCTCGATGACTACGTTATCGGTCAAAATGAGGCGAAAAAAGTGCTTTCTGTGGCCGTTTATAACCATTACAAACGCCTCAAAGATATCCAAACCCAAAAAGCCGGTGGCGGTAGTCCAGAAGATAGCATCGAACTGCAAAAATCTAATATTCTGTTAATCGGTCCCACAGGATCGGGAAAAACCCTTCTAGCTCAAACTCTGGCTAAAATCCTCGATGTACCTTTTGCCGTCGCCGATGCCACCACTTTAACCGAGGCCGGTTATGTGGGGGAAGATGTGGAAAATATTCTCTTGCGTCTGTTACAAGTGGCAGATTTAGACGTGGAAGAAGCGCAGCGGGGCATTATCTACATCGATGAAATCGATAAAATTGCCCGCAAGAGCGAAAATACCTCGATTACCCGAGATGTGTCGGGAGAAGGGGTACAGCAAGCTTTACTGAAAATGTTAGAGGGAACGATCGCCAATGTTCCCCCCCAAGGCGGCCGCAAACACCCCTATCAGGATTGTATTCAGATTGACACCAGCAATATCCTGTTTATCTGCGGTGGGGCGTTTGTCGGTTTAGATAAGGTGATCGATCAGCGTCTCGGTAAAAAATCCATGGGCTTTATTCAACCGGGAGATGGCCAAGCTAGTAAGGATAAGGTAGCGGCAGGGTTATTAAAACAAATGACTCCCGATGATTTAGTCAAATTTGGCATGATTCCAGAGTTTGTCGGTCGGATTCCCGTCCTAGCGGCGCTTTCACCCCTAGATGAGGAAGCTTTAATCGCTATCCTGACGCAACCCCGCAACGCTTTGGTGAAACAGTATCAAAAACTGTTGAAGATGGACAATGTACAGTTAGAGTTTAAATCTGATGCCGTCCTAGCGATCGCCCAAGAGGCCTATCGTCGCAAAACCGGGGCCCGGGCCCTACGGGGTATTGTCGAGGAATTAATGCTCGATGTCATGTACGAATTGCCCTCGCGCAAAGACGTGAAACGCTGTTTAATCACCCGCGAAATGGTGGAAAAACGTTCCACGGCAGAGCTATTGGTTCATCCTTCCTCTCTACCCAGTCAAGAATCCGCTTAAGGGGAAAGATCGAGGTTAACCATGCTGAACACCGTTCCCGCGATCATCAAAGAAGGCCGGATCGAACTCCTCGAATACGTGCCGATTCCAGAGGGTACTAGGGTTTTAGTCACCCTCATCCCGGAGGAGACAAACTCGGATTTCTGGCAAAAAGTCAGCGAAACTGCACTGGCTAAGATTTGGGATAATCTGGAAGACGACATCTATCATGAAAACTCAAATAATCGATAAAACAATCACTGTTCGCGGTGTTCCCCACTATTACGAGTGGATTCGACAGTCGGAATCTGCCCAGAAAAAGCCGGTGATGGTGTTTATTCATGGTTGGGGAGGATCGGGACGCTATTGGCGATCAACAGCTGCGGCAATTTGCGATCGCTTTGATTGTTTATTGTACGATATGCGGGGTTTTGGTCGGTCTAAATTGCCGGAAAAATCATCCGATCTTTCCTACGATTTAGAAGAATATGCCCTTGATTTGGCCTTGTTTTTAGATAGTTTGGAAATTGAAAAAGTCTATCTCAATAGTCACTCTATGGGGGCATCGGTGGCGACTTTTTTTATTACTATGTACCCCGAAAGAGTGGTCAAAGCAGTTTTAACCTGTAATGGCATTTTTGAGTATAATAAAGCGGCTTTTGCTGCCTTCCATAAATTCGGTAAGTATGTGGTACAGTTTCGTTATGATTGGTTTTTAAAAGTACCTTTTGCCGATCGATTATTTATGGCGAGATTTTTGCATCGATCGATCCCAAAATCAGAAAGAATTGCTTTTTTAGAAGATTTTTTAGCGGCAGATTACGAGGCCGCCCTAGGCACAATTTATACATCTGTGAGTAAAAAGGCAGTGGAAATTATGCCTGGTAAATTTGCTGAGATTAAGGTACCAACTCTTTTAGTATCAGGGGAAAAAGATATTATTATCCCTGCCAAAATGGGCAAAATGGCGGCGGATTTGAATAATAATATCCAGTATGTGGAGATGGCTAATACTGCTCACTTTCCCATGTTAGAAGATGCCCCTACTTATCTAAAAAAATTGCAAGATTTTTTAGAAATTAATTAGGGTTTGCTAGGGGAAATGAGTTTCTATGATGTGACTGACAAGTATATTCAGGATAAAGAGTTACGCCGTCAGGGTGGATATTTGGGGGTACAGCGTCGCCAGGATTTAAAACCAGAAATATCTGCTGCTGTGTTTGCTACGAAACCTCCTCAGTTGCTTAAACCTATTGTGAAAGCTAAAGGGATAAGCTTGATTTTAGTGGAGGAAATTATACAGCGGAATTGGATGATAAGTACCTAAGCAAAATTAATTACACATATCTAACTACCTCTTACCTTCTGGGCTCTTCTCAAATTTGTGTGATAATTTTTGCTTATGTAAGGTTAAATGCTTACTGGTCAGGACTTTTAGGACTATTTTGAAAGAAGAAACTATCAGTATAGACCTCGTTTCCACACAGAAACCAGAAGAGCCATAAATGAACAACACTATGTTAAGGAATGTAAAAGAGGCGGTTTTCGCTGCTGCATACAGCTTTCTACCCTATTTACAAAACTTTATACAGCAGCGAAAACTTATGTCCGACTACTTAAACCAGAAGTATCTGGTATAATGCTCAAAAAGCATGGGCGACATACACCGTGCTAACTGCCCACCATCTGTTCTACGAGTACGAGGTAATACCCGTGTCTAATTGATTTATACCGCAAATACGCAACGCCAAATTTTGTTTTGCAAAGATGTCGCAGATTGTCCAAAATCCTCTAATGCCAATGAGTATCAGCTTATGAAATCATCTCAAACTGGTATTAATTTTCCCAATAACTCTGGTCGATTTCTCAGTGCTTTTCAGAGAAAACACTTAGAAAAAAGCCTAGAAAAAGGGTTGTCTAAGCGCCATTTTCAACGAATTCAAATTATGCTGCTGGCAGATGAGGGTAAAACCCAAACCCAAATTTGCCAAGAGTTGGGCTGTTCCCATAGTACAGCACGCCATTGGATAACCCTCGCCAAGTCTGGTCAGGCTCACCAGTGGAATAGTGGCCCAATTGGCAGACCTCAAACTGTAGACGAGGAATGCTTGCAGCGTTTGAGGAAGTTAGTCAGTCAAAGCCCTAGAGAAGTTAAAGTCCCTCACCGTGATTTTAGTTATTCGGCTTCCCGATGGACTGCTAAGAAACTCAGCGAGCACCTGAGCGCAGAATTAGGAATTAAAATCAGCGATCGCCATATCAACAGACTACTCAAACAAATGGGTTTATCTACCAGACCAAAATCGAATAACCTTGAAAAAAATGAGCCGAAAAAATCCAGTAAAAGCGGCATTGTGATTAGGGACATTCCAGAGGAGGTGGCATTTTCTTAATCATCATGAAAAATCTATTAAGTGCTATTAAGTGTTTGCAACACTATCGAGGGAGAAATGACTACCAAAGAATATATATCTGGTCTAATCGGTCAATTTTTATCAGAAGAGGATTTAGCCAGTTTAGTTGAGTCGGCTGAATTTTCAAAACCTAACCCCGGTTTGTTGTTGGAAAGTATCTCAGCATCCGATGGCTTATATATTTTGGTCGCTGGCAAAGTAAGACTGGTTAACAGTAGCCTGGACTTAATTAGCACCCTGCATCCGGCTCAACTATTTGGGGAATGTACTTTGTTTCCTGAAGCCGGTTTTTTAGATTATGCTGTCAGGGTTTCGCCTCAAGCAGAGCTATGTTATATTCCTGGTAAAGTTTTGCGCTCTATCATTCATAAAAATTCCCGATTTAAGGAGTATTTGTACAATTTAGCTACCGCTAAAGATAATGAACAAAAAAGTAAATTTTCCATAAATACTCAACTAGATTTATCCGTAAAGGACGACCAGGAACTAATTGCGGGAATTAGCACAATCAAAGATGAAATATATCTAAAAACCCACAAGCAAAAAGTTAACAAGGCTTATTTCCCTAGCCCCACTCAGCGCGTTACTCATCTATGGCAGCATATTACTAGACGCTATCCTTTTTTTGAGCAACAAAGTGGTTCTGACTGTGGTGCTGCTTGTTTAGTAATGGTTGCCCGTTATTGGGGCAAAAAGTTTAGTGTCAACCGCATTCGAGATATTGCTAATGTAGATGCCAATGGGGCTTCTTTGCGAGGACTATCCGCTGCGGCGGAAAGTATCGGATTTTCCACTAGACCAGTTAAAGCCAGTATTGACCAACTGGCTAAACAAAAATTACCCGCAATCGCTCACTGGGAAGGTAATCATTATATTGTCGTTTATGAAATCACTCGCAATCAAGTCATTGTTGCTGACCCTGCTATTGGTCAACGGAGTTTAACATATCCAGAATTTAAAACAGGTTGGCAGGGTTATACACTACTCCTACAACCGACAGCTTTAATCAAGGAACTCAAAAATCATACTACCCCATTTTGGCAATTTTTTAATTTAGCCAGTCCTCACGGTCAAGTATTACTAGAAGTATTTATTGCTTCCTTAGTCATTCAAATTTTCGGATTAGTTACCCCACTATTTACTCAGTTACTCCTCGACCGGGTAGTTGTTCAAGGCAGTACATTAACCTTAACGGCTGTGGGATTAGGGTTAGTCATTTTTGGTTTATTTCGGGTTGCTTTGACCGGATTACGACAATATCTCCTCGACCACACTGCCAACAAAGTAAATTTAGCCATGATTGTGGGATTTATTACCCACACTTTCCGATTACCCCTGCGTTTTTTTGAGTTTCGCTATGTGGGGGATATCATGGCCAGGGTGCAGGAAAACCGCAAGATTGAGAGATTTCTAACGGGTGAAGCCCTATCTATTGTATTAGATTTACTCACGGTCTTTATCTATGTGGGACTTATGTTCTGGTATAGCTGGAAAATGGCTTTACTGGCATTAGTCATTGTGCCACCTTTTTTCCTGCTTGCTATCATTGCTACTCCTTTCCTACAAAAGATATCCAGAGAAATATTTGCGGCCTTAGCGGAAGAAAGTGGTTATTTAATCCAATCTTTGACTGGTGTACGCACGGTCAAATCTCTGGCAATTGAGCAAGTAGTGCGCTGGCGTTGGGAGGAGTTTCTCAACAAGTCAATTCGCAAAAACTTTTCTGGGCAGATTATTAGCAACCGACTCCAAGTATTTAGCTTAACCATTGAATCTTTAGTGACCACTGGGCTGCTTTGGTTTGGCGCTTGGTTAGTGATTCAAGGAGAATTAACCATCGGGCAGTTGGTGGCTTTTAATATGTTAATTGGCAATGTAATAAACCCTTTTCAGCGGTTAACGGTTCTATGGAATGAGTTACAGGAGGTAATTATTGCAGTGGAGCGAATTAATGATGTGATTGATACCGAACCAGAGGAAGATTTGCAATCTCACGCTCGTTATTATTTAACAGATTTACGAGGAGATATTATTTTTGACAAGGTGACATTTCGTTACCACCCAGAAAGCGAAACTAATGTTTTAGAGAATCTCAGCTTTGAAATCAAAGCCGGACAGACTGTAGCTTTAGTGGGGCGTTCTGGTTCAGGAAAAACTACTATTTCTAAGCTAGTTTTGGGGCTATATACCCCTACAGATGGGAAGATTTTCATTGATGGTCATGACATAACTAGCATTTCTTTATCTTCTTTGCGTCAAAGGGTTGGTGTTGTTGACCAGGATACTTTTTTATTTGGTGGCACAATTCGGGACAACTTGACCCTAGCGCGACCTTCTGCAACTCAGGCGGAAATTATCGAAGCCGCTCAATTAGCAGGTGCTGACGAGTTTATTCAAAAGTTACCGATGAGTTATGAAACCCAGATTGGTGAAGGTGGAGGGTTATTGTCTGGTGGTCAACGGCAAAGATTAGCCATCGCTAGGGCGTTATTAGGCAATCCTCGTCTATTGATTTTTGATGAGGCAACTTCCCACTTAGATGTGGAGTCGGAGCGAATTATTCAGACTAATTTGAATAGAATTCTTAAGGGACGTACTACATTAATTATTGCCCATCGCTTATCTACCGTTAGAAATGCTCATATAATTTTAGTTTTAGATAGAGGAGTATTAATAGAGCAAGGAAATCACGAGCAGTTAATGGCAAAAAAAGGGCATTACTACTATTTAAATCACCAGCAACTTAACTAATGTTCATAAATCTGAGCAAGATTTTCATAAATTATGACCCAGTTTAATGAGATTAACCAAGCAGACTTAAATGGTCGTAAAAGCGACCAAAATCTACCAGGAAGTAACCTAAATTCTTCGGCGGATTGGTCTTTTGCCACAAAGGAACTGTTGGATGCGTTACCTCAGCGGTGGACGCGAGGACTGCTCTATTTTTTAATCGTTTTTGTGGCGATCGCTTTGCCCTGGGGAATGTTGTCTCGGGTAGATGAAACGGGTAGTGCTAGGGGACGGTTAGAACCGCAAGGTGGCACAATCAAGCAAAAGCTAAATTTAACCTATACATCTGCGGCTCTTAATTCCCAAACGGCTAAAGTTGAAATGCTAAATATTGAAGAAGGAGACATGGTAAAAGCTGGGGATATTTTAATGGAACTGGACAGTCTCCCTATTCGTGAGCGAATTACCCAACTGCAAATTCAACTACAAAGTCAAAATAATCGGCTGAATGCACTAAAGCAACAAAAAAATCAGCTAGAAACCGAACTGCGTACCCAAGAACGGCAAAATCAGTCCCAACAATTAGAGAAACTATCTCAGGTAGAACAAGCTCGACAAACCTTTCAGTCTCTTAAGACAACATACAATTTGCAAGAACAGGAAAAACTGACTCAAATTGCTCAAGCGGAGCAAAATCTGGCAGCACTCAGAAGAACCTTAAATTTACAAAGAGAAGAGAAACTGACTCAAGTTGCCCAAGCCAAACAACAGTTAGAGGATAGCAACACCGCTTATAATTTAGCAGAATTGCGCTTACAAAAAGCCTTGAGGGAAGTCGAACGTTACCAGAATCTTTTCCATAATGGAGTGATAGCGGAAGTTCGGGTCGTTGAACAGGAAAATATCGCCGATGAAAGACAAAGTATTTGGAAGCAAAGTCAAGCAGATATTGAGCAAGCCAGACTGCGATTAGAAGAGCAGAAAAGCAGTTATGAGAGAATTGTTAATCAAGGGAAGGCGGATATTGAGCAAGCAGAGTTACGATTAATCGAACAAAAGAGGATTTATCAGAGAATTGTTAATCAAGGGGAAGCGGACATTGAGCAAGCGAAGTTGCGTTTAGCCGAGCAAGAGAATAGTGTTCAAACCCTTACTCATGCGGGGGAAATTGCTCTGTCTAAAATTCAAGAACAGCTAAAAAGTTTGGATAGCCAAATCAGTAGTCTTAAATCTGAGGTGACGCAAACAAAGAAAGAAATTGATTCTTTGAAGTTTGAGTTAGAGAAACGGATTGTTAGAGCCCAAGAAGGAGGCACTATTTTTAGTTTGCCGATTACTGGGGTGGGAGATGTGGTACAACAAGGAGGAATGATTGTAGAAATAGCGCCCCAAAAAGCGGATATTTTATTGAAAGCAGAAATGGCCACTACACAAAGTGGTTCATTACAGAAAGGAATGGCGGTTAAGATGAAGTTTGATGCTTATCCTTTTCAGGACTATGGCGTAGTTGATGGAAGTTTAATTAAAATTTCCCCAACCACCAAAATGCAAGAAACATCTCAGGGACGAGTAGCAATTTATGAACTAGAAATTCATTTAAATCAAACTTGTATTCCTAGTGCTAATGACTGTATTCCATTACGTCCGGGAGATACAGCTACCGCTGAGGTGGTGGTGCGTCAGCGTCGCGTTATTGATTTTATTCTTGACCCATTCAAGAAGTTACAAAAAGGAGGTTTAGAATTGTAAAAACTTTTTGGCAATCTCTCGATGTTGTAGTTTTTTCAGGAAAAATTAATCATGTCACAATCTGTTGCCATTACTGCTGAAGATATTCTGAAACAAGTTAAGCTGTCTTTAAAAACTTCTGAACTCATAGAAGCAATTATTACCCGTAAAATGATCGCCAATACGGCAGAAGAGGTAGGAATCAAGCTAGAAGCTGAGGATCTTCAAGAGATGGCAGACAAATACCGAAAAATGTATAAACTTCTTAGTGAAGAGGATACCTGGGCTTGGATGAAAAAAAATCATCTGTCTTTAGATGATTTTGAAGAATTTGTGTACTATCAAGGTCTTGCCAGCAAACTAGCTGTTCATCTTTTTGCGGATAAAATTGAGCCATATTTTTATGAGCATCAATTAGATTATGCTGGGGTAGTGATGTATGAAGTGGTGTTAGAGGATGAAGATTTAGCGATGGAATTATTTTATTCTATTCAGGAAGGGGAAATGAGTTTCTATGATGTGGCTCACAAGTATATTGAGGATAAAGAGTTACGCCGAAAAGGAGGATATCGAGGAATATTATATCGTAAAGATTTGAAGCCAGAGATTTCGGCTGCTGTTTTTGCGGCGACACCACCAGAGGTTCTTAAACCGATTGTGACTTCTAAGGGAGTGCATCTAATTTTAGTCGAAGAGATTATTGAAAGGAAGCTAGACAACTGGCTTCGCAATAAAATTGCTGGAGATTTATTTAACGATTGGGTTAGTAACTCTCTGATTGATTTCCAAGCTAATAAAAATATTGAGATTTGCAATTAAGTTTTTTTAAAAAACATCAAATAAACCGAGATAATAAAACTATCTCGGTTTCATTTTTTGGGAACCTCGAAAAATCATAACAAAAGCAATTAATCAAAGTCTCCTATTCTATTCACTTCTCGACGCAAACCAAAGTCCACGTAATTATGACACGCCAACCTCCTAATGTATCAAGCATTTCCGAATCGGTCAATTCATGCATATAACTTTCAGAATCCGAGAACAAATCTGCACCAGCAGGACGTAAGTCAGAAATAGTAATATTAGCCATTTTCGTTTCCTCTTGGAATAAGTTTTACTTTGAGGTAGTCAGATTAATTATGCTCTTCCTTTCCCTATGACTCTTATTATTGCCTAACTCTCAAATAATGACAAGGGGTTGAGCAACTTTAAGGTTCATCTAACTAGCACAATTATGTCTCAATTTTACCGACCAAAACACCGTAATTTCACGTAGATTATGACCGCAAATTCCCATTATTTCGTATCACCGAGCTTTGTTTTTGAGACAGAACTAACACAATTATGTCTTTTTTATATCTCTCTCCCCTGGGTTCGGGTGGTGGCGGGTCAAAAAAATAGCCCTATGCCCTAATGAGACTAAACTTTAGCGATGGGCCGATTGCTACTTTATTTTAAGATAGGCGATAAGCCTGACGGCATAGCGACCCTTACCGCTTTTTGTTATAGTAAGATGGCTAGTTAAACAAATCACATGAGTGGTATTAACAGAGAAATATATCTAGAAAACCGAACCAGTCTGATTGACAAACATTTACCCGAAACCGAAAAATCCCAAAGAGAACTGGAAATCGAAGGAATCGTCTATTTGTTTAACAATCGCCAGACAATGGAGAGAGTGGCAGAGGAAATTAAGCAAAGAGGAGAGAGAACGGGAGCAGCAGATTCAGAAGACAAATACGAACGCTATGGATTATTTTTTGCCGAACCAATTGGGTATATCCTAAAATTAGATGGAACGAGAATCCCTCTCCACTATGGAGAAATAAAAATAAAAAAAAGCACAGGAAAATATCATGTCATACCTCGTACCAGACCGCGCACCACAAAATCCTGAAAACGCAAAAACGCAAATTACGCCAACAGAAAAAACACAATGGGAATTTGCCGAAATCTGGGTAGATCCTTGGCTTTCACCCCCCTATATTCTGATGTTAGTTAAAGAACAATCCGGTAAATTCTCGATTCAAAATCCCGCACAAAACTATCAATCTATCTTTACCAGCGATACTTACGAAGAAAGTCTTATGTGGTTACTGGAAGATGAATATGAGCGAGTCACAGGTCGCTTTTGCCAACCAGAGTAAAAGCAAGGCGATAAGCCTATTTTACCCGAAAAAGAAACCCGGTTTCTGAGTCTCCGAGTTCTGCGCCAAGAAAGAAACCGGGGTTTTTTCTATGCTTTACCCAGAATAACTCAGGAAAATAGTAAAAACCCGGTTTCTGATTTTCTCTTAGCATCAGCTTGCCAACTCTAATCCCTGATAAACATCCTCAGAATCAGCATTCAAATAAGGACGCTGCCAATCAATCCCCAACCCAGAAAACTGCTCAGAAATAGCAGTAATGCGACCCACCGCAGAATTGTCCTCCTGTTGCCAAGCCATCAACAACCCATTGGCTATAATCTGACAGCGATTCATCCCAAAACTTTCCTCACTGCCAAACTTTTTGTCCGGTTCCTCCGCTAACCCCAATCCCGGTGCTAACTCCAGAGTAAATAAAGGTATTTCAGGCTTAAAAACAGACTGATTCTGCTGATAAACATTAGCCACAACCTGCCTCACCAACTCATAATCTGTTTTGCCAAAATAAAGCACCCCAGCATCATATCGTTGATAATCAACTGGATTATATAAAGCCTTAAAACTAAAAGGAATCCCCCTCTCATTTAACCTTTCAGTCAACCCAGTCATCACAGCCACCGCGCCTTCGGGAGTAACATTAAAATAGAGCCGCACCATCGCTTCCTCTCTCTGTAAACCGGCATTACCCACCGCCATATAAAAGCCATTTTGCACCAAATTCTTAGGCATCAAAATTGACACAACATCCCCCACAGCCGCCGCTTTTTCAGACTCTTGAAGATGCTTGTCCCGTTGGATATGTAACCGCAAACCGCCCTTAGTTACAGCCAAACTGCCATCGGTTTCTTCTCTCAAAACCGACCAACCCGAATCAAAATAACCCTCACCCTTATTCGCTTCCTCTAACTGCCCATAAAAATCCATAGATACGCCAGCAAAACTATTATTCTCCAAATCTAATTGCTGACCCTTATTCTCAGAACCTAATGCTTGCGATGCCTGCATTGACCCATTATAATAAATGCCATAAAGAAAACTCCGCAACTGTAAGCTCATATATTTATCCTGTATTTCCTTCGGTAAAGCCTGAATCCTAGACAACATCTCAGCAGGCAGTTCCCAGGGTTGATAATCAGGATGACGAATCGAAAAATTAGCGGAAATTTCGACATTTTCAGCAATATCTAACAAAACTTCCTTTAACCGACCTCTAACCTCAGGGGCTAAATGATGAGATTGAGAATTAAGTAATGACATAATTTTTCAAGATACTCAACGATATTAAACTTTGCCAACAACAGAAGAATTAATCTGATTTAACTGAGTAGCAGTAGCCCCAAAAATCGTGGGCATTGACGATTCAGGACGAGATAACAAAGCCTTGGCTACCTGAAGCATAGCAATCCCCGTATTATTAAAGGTTTTTTGATACTGAATCATTGCCAAAATCCCAATAATTAAAGAAAAACCGGCCAACTGTACCACTTGCTTTAAGAAATCAGGACGATATTCTAAGATTTCTGGGAAAGTTTCTAAATAAGCTAAAGTTAACCCACCGATAGATGGCTGCAGTAATTCTAGGGGAGTAGTGGCTAGTCGCAAAGATTCTTCAATACTGAGAGAATTACTAATCACCAAGCTACCCAACCAAATTTGTAGATAACTAGCGATCGCCATTCCCAAATCAAATGCTGGATCTCCCCAATCAGACCTTTCCCAATCAATCAACCGGATCCCATTTCCATTAATATCTTCCCAGTTTCGATTCAGAAGAATATTATTGAGCTTGATGTCATTGTGAGTCAGACAAACAGGAGAAATAGTTTCACTGGCTCGATGAACTGCTTCTCCTAAGCTATCATATCGTTGATAAAGTGCAAAAAATTTCAATCCATCCATCGGAGCCATACCAAAAATTTCAGGACCGATCCTTTCCAAACTCTCTAATAATAGCGGAGATACTTTCGGTTTTCCAGCAAACTCTTCTTTGACAAAAAATTCCCGATAAATACTCTGATTCCAGGTATCACGGTGAATTGTCGCCAAACAACTGCCGATTTGAGTAGCAACCTGAGCTGGAAAGAGATTCTCTTTAGAATAAAACTCTGCTAAATCCTGATAATTATCCAGATAAGTAGAAACTAAAATTGAGTTATCAGCATCGTGGAGCAGTAATTCTGGCAGAAAACTACGCCAATGGTCAATTTCAGGAAAGTTCTCTAGAAATTTGGGGATTCGCCATTCCCCAAAAAACTCACCCACCGTTTCCTTTTCTAAATTAATAAATTGTTCTTGTTTAACCAGTAACTTTCGCCCCTCTGGTAAAGTCACTAATAAGTTAAAATTTTTAGCCTGAATCTGCTCTACTCCCGGATTTTCTTGTGAGCGATCGCAGATTTTTTGGTCGATTAAATAGTCATAAACATTTTGAGAACTTAACACAAATTTCATAATTACAATTATTCTCAAATATCGCTGATCTGTTTTTATTGATTTTAATTATAATTGATGATAGCCTTATTGCCAAGCTATTCATCTGCATTAAAAAAACATAATTAACACAATTATGTCTAAACTTAAACTAATCGCGCCAGTCAACCTACCTGTTAGATTGGTTTAGGGCTAATTGCGATCGCTCCATAGACAAAGAAACCGGGTTTCTCCACAGGGACAAGGCGGCTTTTGCTGCCTTTCATAAATTCGGTAAGTATGTGGTACAGTTTCGTTATGATTGGTTTTTAAAAGTACCTTTTGCCGATCAATTATTTATGGCGAGATTTTTGCATCGATCGATCCCAAAATCAGAAAGAATTGCTTTTTTAGAAGATTTTTTAGCGGCGGATTATGAGGCAGCCCTAGGCACAATTTATACATCTGTGAGTAAAAAAGCAGTGGAAATTATGCCAGGTAAATTTGCCGAGATTAAAATACCAACTCTTTTAGTATCAGGGGAAAAAGACATTATTATCCCTGCCAAAATGGGCAAAATGGCGGCGGATTTGAATAATAATATCCAGTATGTGGAGATGGCTAATACCGCTCACTTTCCCATGTTAGAAGATGCCCCCACTTATCTAAAAAAATTGCAAGATTTTTTAGAAATTAATTAGAATGCCAAAAGGTCAGGAAAAACGCCCCCAGGCTACACCAATCAGGATAGTAACCCCGAAAAAGAGACGATACCAGACAAAAACCCAGGTACTCTGTTTTTTGAGATAATCTAATAACCAAGCGATCGAAAGATAGGAAAATATCCCCGAGGAAATTACCCCAATAGCGAGGGGAATTAATTCACTGGTGTTAATCTGGTCGAGAACGCCTTTAAATTCTACTAAACCGGCTAAAGTTATCGCCGGAATCCCCAGCAGAAAGGAAAATCGCGCTGCTACGGCCCTTTCTAAACCCATGAATAACCCGGCAGTTAAGGTGGACCCAGAACGAGATACCCCCGGTATTAGGGCTAAAGCTTGGGCTAATCCCATTAAAACCCCGTCTTTTTGTCGCAAAGTCTCAAAACTGCGTTTATGTTTCCCGATTTTTTCGGCCGTACCTAAGAGTAAAGCCATGACTATGGAGGCACAGGCGATCGCTGTCATGCTTCTCAGGGGGGAGTTATCTAAATCGGGAATGAAAAGTTTCATTAACAAACCGAAGAAAACGATCGGAATTGTGCCTAGGATAATCCCCACGGCTAAACGAAAATCCTGGGAACGATAATCGGAACTAGCCACCGCTTTCACCATTCCCGTGGATATTTGCCTTAAATCCTGCCAAAAATAGGACAATACCGCCGCAATACTGCCCAATTGAATCACTGCTGTATAGGTGACACCAGGATCTCCCCAACCCAAAAAGACGGGAATCGCTTTTAAATGAGCGGTACTGCTAATCGGCAAAAATTCCGTCACTCCCTGCACAAATCCCAAAAAAATCGCCTGTAACCAGTTAATTTTTGCCAGAGGTATGGTGCTAGTGGTTGATTGGGCAATGACGGCGGGTGTAATCGCCAAAATCACCGTTATTATCGCTAGTCCTAGCCATTTATAGCTTTTTTTCAGGAAGGAAAACATCATTTTTCAGTAAAAAAAGGGTTGGGTGTTGGGTGTTGGGTGTGGGGGGGGGTTAGGGAAATTAACTAATCAATATTACTGCCTTTTGTCTATTTCCCATTCTCCTATCTCCTGATTTAAGTATAAATACTTGTTGACAACTCATAGTCGTTATGATTACACTTAATTTAGACAAACTCGAAATGAGTACGACTTAGCAATTAGGAGTTGACGATTATGCTACCAAACCGAGAAGGGCAGAGAGTTCCCGATGTCACCTTTCCTGTACGTCAAAATAATCAATGGGTGAACATCACCAGCGAGGAATTATTCAAAGGAAAAACCGTTGTTCTTTTTGCCTTACCCGGGGCATTCACTCCCACCTGTTCCACCTCCCATTTACCCGGATATAACGAATTAGCCCCAGTTTTTCGGGAAAATGGCGTAGATACTATTGTTTGCTTGTCGGTGAATGATACCTTTGTCATGAACGAGTGGGCAAAAGACCAAGAATGTGATAATATCCTTTTGATTCCCGACGGTAACGGCGAATTTAGCGCAGGAATGGGGATGTTAGTCGATAAAGCTGACTTAGGTTTCGGTAAACGTTCTTGGCGCTATTCGATGCTAGTCAAAGATGGTGTTATCGAGAAAATGTTCATTGAACCGGAAGAACCGGGAGATCCTTTCAAAGTCTCCGATGCAGAAACGATGTTAAACTACATCAACCCAGAAGCCAAAAAACCGCCTTTAGTCTCTCTTTTCTCGAAAGTGGGCTGTCCCTACTGCCTCCGGGCCAAGAAAATGTTAGAAGAAAAAGGGCTACAATACGAAGAAATTATCCTCGGACGCGATGCCACCAGTCGTTCTCTGCGGGCCATGAGTGGCAATACCACCACCCCGCAAGTCTTCATTAACGGGCAATTAATTGGCGGTTCGGAAGAATTAGCGGCTCATTTAGGAGCATAATTAATCAGTCAGACCTCAAGTTATCTTTCCATTGCAACTGGAGAGATATCTGTGAGAGGTTTTGCCCGGGCAAGTTAGAGCTTTTTTGTTGGGTGTGATTGTAGTCTGATGTATTTCGTTAATCATTTATAGCGTTTCTCAGTCTTATAAAGTACACCATCTGTTGCCTGTTCCCTAACTAAAACCAGAAACTTTGTGCCTCACAAGTATGAGAATTGCTTATTTTGTGAAAGCCCGTGACTTCATAAAGCCAAATGAAAAGGTAGTCGTTATCTTTACAGAGGGAAAACACTTTGTTCTCCACGATGACAACACTGGTTCAACGGGTCAGTGGAAGATCGATCCCAATCGTGAAGTTGACCGTATTATTCTTTATCATCGTGATGATGAGAATAATGCGAATAATTTGTACATAGCGAACCATGCTGGTGCAGAGCCAGCAGACAGGGAAGGTCGATACGACATTCGATTAACTCATGTTCAGTACATAGGGGCAACATCCGTAAATTGGGTTGAGTTTGCTGAAGGTGGGCAAAACCCAATTCGGTATCTTCCTTGATGTAGCTTTGATTACTGAAGGTTCTTGTCATCCACTAATAGGTAGGTGAGAACACGAGGTAAACTATAAGCGGGGGGATTGTGGCGAAAACTTATGAAGTTGACTGTAACACTTGACCGTGACGAAGATGGAGTTTGGGTTGTAGAATGCCCCAGCATTCCGGGTTGTGTCAGCCAAGGTAAAACGAGAGCAGAAGCTCTTGAAAATATCAGAGATGCAATTATCGCCTGCCTTCAAGTTCGTGCAGAACGTGGGCTACCGCTAACGATTGAAACTCACCAAGTAGAGGTAATGGCATAATCATGTCCTCTGCTCTTCCTGTTCTCAGCGGACGTGAGATAGTCCGAGTATTTGAGACCTTCGGCTGGCAAGTTGCGCGTTAAAGTGCCAGCCATATTATCATGGTTAAGGAGGGCGAACAGGTAACACTCTCTGTTCCTGATCATCGTGAAGTGGCAAAGGGTACGCTTCGTAGTCTTATTCGTACTGCTGGAATTACGGTACAAGAATTTGTTTCTGGCATGAGATGAGCGATAAGAGAGGTCTGACAATTCGAGTGCAGCAGACGGACGAAGGCTGCTGATGCTCAGTTCAAGGTTGTCTGATGCCGCTGATTCGAGCCGTTACTTGTACTGAGCGCATTGGAAGTATCAGTTATCAGCTACTTGTTTTCCGAATTAATTGGCCGTTTTTCAGTTTATTATCAACGTCCAATAGGATCAAAATCAGTCCCTTATGCACCCACAAAAATTATCGAGTATTCTGTTAACTGATCAAGGAGAAAGATTATGGTAGCCACTCCAGTCAAAACCAAAACCACGGGACAATACTACGCCACCCGCATCGATTTAGCATTAGATATCCGCAAAGCTGTGGTTGAAATCTTAAGCCAAACCCTTGCCGCTAGTTTAGACCTAAAAACTCAGGTTAAACAAGCCCACTGGAATGTAAAAGGTTTAAATTTCTACCAATTGCACAACCTCTTCGATGAAATGTCCACGGAATTAGAAGGCTATGGGGACATGGTAGCAGAACGGATTACCGCTTTAGGTGGAACCGCTTTGGGAACAGCGCGCATCGCCGCCGCTAACTCGATTCTACCGGAATATCCGGCTGATATCGTCGATGGTAGTGAACATATCGTTGCTTTAGCCGAACGTTATGCCTTATACGCTTCCCATCTTCGTTCTGCTATTGATACCACTGGCAATCAAGGGGATGCCGACACAGCGGATCTCTATACGGAAATCTCCCGGGACATCGATAAACGTCTCTGGTTCCTAGAAGCGCATCTGATTAAATCGGAAGATGTTATCGGTTAATTTATAGATGAATTTGGGGTGTGTTAACGTAGCTTAATACACCTTAAATTCTCGTAATCGGTAAACGTAGCCAATCACTTATAGTCATTTCAATTAAAATTGAGAATATCAATCCCAGAGTTCATAAGGGTTTTGAAGGATTTTGTCGGTCTAGACTGTATCAGACTTATCTGAAATGACTATAACTACTATAGTTGAAACCCGATTAAATTTTCGATCGCCTTGACCAAATCTTGATTAGTCCAATTCTGGTACAGATAAGCAGCGATCGCACATCCTCCCGCACCGACTCCTTCCTTGACGAAACCCTGTTCATAAGCTTGCAAAACCGGGTATTTAGAGTCGGAAAAGTTTAATTGTGTGGCTAATAGGGGTATTTTTCCGATCAGGCTGGCTAATCCCACCGTATCCCCTGTTTTATCTTCCGTTACCCAGCGAGTTGTGCCGACGATGATATTTTCCCAGTTAACCGGATAGGCATATTTAGTCACTAGAGCTTGAATTAGGGCAGAAACCGCCAACATTTGGGTTCCTCCGGCGAGGAGTACCCCACCCTGGCGACTGGCGGCGATCGCCATGCCAGCGACGAAAATCTGCTGAGGATCGCCTAGGGCGGCGATTACCTCAAAAGGATCAAAAATTTCTTTTCGGGCTAATCCCTGCTCAACTATTGCCCATTTCTGAGCATGATTGCACTGGGGATGGCTACTGTTAACTTTGCCGTTGGCTTGATAACCCAATCCGGTGAGGATGGCGAGGGCGGTGGTGGTGCCACCGACCACACACTCGCCGATAATTAGATAACTAGACTGGCGGGCTAGTTTTTCGCCCCAGGTTAGTCCTTGGGCGAACAGGCGTTTTACTATGGGGAGATCTAGGGCGCGGCCGGTGGAGAGACAACGGGCCGGTTGTCCCCCCAGTTCGATATAATCGACGGCCGGGGGCAAGGGTAAACCGGCGTTAAAAACGAGGACGGGAATGGCTAATTTTTCCACCACGGCGCGGGTAATATAGGCGGGGGAGGCTCCCACCGTTAGGGGGGGTAAGGGATAACGGGGATGGGGTGAAACTCCTTTAACGATAAATTCGGCATCGGCGATCGCTGTGTATTTTCTATCTTCCGGGGTGGCGCCGGCGGTGGAGATTCCGGGGATTAATCCTGTCTCGGTAAACCCCAAAACTAGGGCAAATATCGGAGAAGATTTTTGATGGCGCTGTAACCAATTTTGCCCCCGTTCGATTTCCGTGTAAATTTTAATCATCTGTGATTTTCTTGATTATGTCTCCCCTGTCTTCTGCAATTATCGATACTTGGCGACGTTTTTACCGAGATCCCCTGGCAACAATAGGAGCGATCGCATTAATTATAATTATTCTTGCCGTCCTATTCGGTCCGATTTTTTATCGGGTCCCCATCGATACCATTGATTTTAGTCAAACCACTGCTCCCCCTAGTTTAAAACATCTTTTCGGCACTAATGATCTGGGACAGGATCAATTGGCGAGGATTTTGGTGGGGGGTCGAATTTCCCTGGCGGTGGGGATTGCTGCTATGATAGTCGCGATGATTCTGGGAACGGCGATCGGGGCTATTTCCGGGTTTTACGGGGGCGCGATCGATGGTTTGTTGATGCGATTAACGGATTTATTCCTATCTTTGCCCCAATTGCCCCTACTTTTACTGATTGTCTATCTATTTCGCGATAGCATCAAAAAAATCGCCGGACCGGAAACGGGTATTTTTATCCTTGTGGTTTTAGTAATCGGGGGTTTAAATTGGATGTCGGTGGCGCGATTGGTGCGGGGAAATTTCTTAAAATTACGAGAGATGGAGTTTATCTCGGCTGCGATTGCTTTGGGAGCCACTCCTTTCCGTTTAATCTGGGTGCATTTATTACCTAATGTTTTGGGAATGATTATCGTGGCGGCTACTTTAGCGGTGGGTAATGCGATTATTACCGAGTCAACCCTGAGTTTTTTGGGTTTGGGTTTCCCCCCCGATGTGCCGACTTGGGGACAAATGTTATTTAAAGCTAAAGATTACTTGACAACTGCCCCCCACTTGGTCATTTTTCCCGCTCTGGCTATCGTGATCACGGTGTTAAGTATTAATTTTATCGGTGATGGTTTACGCGATGTCTTTGATCCTAATGTTTAAGGAACTGTGGAAGTGGATAATTGCCGAAAATTACCCAGAACCTCTATGATAATCAGTAGCGATGGTGAGGAAATAAATACTGTGAGTAGCGTAACTGTCATTAGCGATCAGAAGTTTAACCAAGAGGTTTTTGAGGTCGAAAAACCCGTTTTAGTCTATTTTTGGGCGAGTTGGTGCGGTCCGTGCCGTCTGGTATCCCCCTCGATCGATTGGGTGGCGAAAACCTACGGCGAACGGCTAAAAGTAGTTAAACTAGAAATAGACCCTAACCCCAACTCGGTGGCTAAATGTGATGTTAAAGGTGTTCCCGCTTTACGCATCTTTAAAGATAACGAAATTATTGCCACTCATGAAGGGGCGATCGGCAAACAACAATTACAATCTTTTATCGATACCTATGTCAGCTAATTAGGTATCTGTGGTTATGAATAATTTAACCCTAGCACACCGCTTACAGGCACTCCAATCCAACGTTTTTGCCGATATGGATCGGGCAAAAGCTGCCAGTAGAGAAGCGGGTAATACCATTATCGATCTTTCGCTCGGTTCCTCCGATCTTGGGGCTGCTCCCCACGTTATCGATGCTATAGAGCGATCTCTCCACGATCCTCACACCCACGGCTATTTACTCCATAATGGGACCAGAGACTTCCGAATAACTGCCGCTAACTGGTATAGCGATCGCTTTGGTGTTCCCATCGATGCGGAAACGGAGGTTTTACCCCTAATTGGTTCTCAGGAAGGCACGGCCCATCTACCTTTGGCCATTCTCAACCCCGGGGATTTTGCCCTGCTCCTCGATCCAGGTTATCCCTCCCATTTGGGCGGTGTTGCCCTTGCTGGCGGTCAAATGTACGGAATGCCAATTTTGGCAAAAAATGACTTTCTGCCGGTTTTAGAGGACATTCCTGACCTAGTGCTGGCACAATCGAAGCTGATGGTCTTGAGTTATCCCCATAATCCCACTACAGCGATCGCACCTTTGGCATTTTTCCAAAAAGCGGTTAATTTTTGCCGTCAGCATAATTTAGTTTTAATCCACGATTTTCCCTATCTAGACATCTTTTTTGCGGGAACATCGCCCCCCCCGTCAATTTTACAGGCCGATCGAGCTAAAACTAATTCGATCGAGTTTTTTACCTTTTCCAAGTCCTATAATATGGGCGGTTTTCGCATCGGTTTCGCCATTGGCAACCCGCAGTTAATTATGGCTTTGCGACAGATTAAAGCCATGGTTGATTTTAATCAGTATTTGGGCATTCTCAACGGTGCGATCGCTGCTTTAACCGGTAATCAAGATTCAGTCAAGGAAACCGTCGCTATCTTCCAAAAACGTCGGGATGTGTTTATTAATGCCCTAAATCGCATCGGTTGGCCGGTTGCCACTCCGGCCGCCACTATGTACGTTTGGGCGAAAATTCCCCCCAGTTGGCCGGGTAATTCCGTCGATTTTTGTCGGCAATTGGTAGCCCAAACTGGTGTCGCTGTTTCCCCCGGTTCCGGTTTTGGTAAGGGTGGTGAGGGTTATGTGCGTTTTGCCTTAGTTCACGATCCCGATATTCTAGAGGCTGCCGTGGAGAAAATTGCGGCTTTTTTGGCATAAAACCGATATTCTAAGCAGTGGTTATGCTGCAATGGATAACTTTCGCCTTGTTGCTGCTGATATTCCGGGTGATATTGGTAATATGTCCACTCCCGAACCTTCTAGTATTATCGGACTAGGCATACTAGGGAGCGGTTTAGTGGTGCGTCGCCTCGCTAAACGTCGTTAACCGCGCTTGGGGTGGGGGGATGAGCCAAAATTTTGCCAATTCGCCACCCTTTGCGGTTAAAAGCTTTAATTGTGCTGCTGTCTTTGTAATTCCTCGATCGCGTCGGGGGATAAATCAGTAAATCGGGCGATTTCTGAGATAGGAAAACCAGCAGATAGCATTTTTAGGGCAATTTGTCGAGCTTTTTCTTCTTTACCCTCCTCTTTGCCTTCCTCTTTGCCTTCCTCTAAAATATCTTGATAAATGACGGATTCTCTCATAATGTCACTGCGAAGGATTTTTTTAATCGTCTCTCGATTGTAATTCCTCGATAGTTGCGGGGGATAAATCGGTAAATCGGGCAATTTCTGCGATAGGAAAGCCAGCAGATAGCATTTTCAGGGCAATTTGTCGAGCTTTTTCTTCTTTACCTTCCTCTTTGCCTTCCTCTTTGCCTTCCTCTCTGCCTTCCTCTAAAATATCTTGATAGATGACGGATTCTCTCATAATGTCACTCCGAAGGATTTTTTTAATCGTCTCTCGATTGTAATTCCTCGATAGTTGCGGGGGATAAATCGGTAAATCGGGCGATTTCTGGGATAGGAAAACCAGCAGATAGCATTTTTAGGGCAATTTGTCGGGCTTTTTCTTCTTTACCTTCTTGTCGTCCTTCTTGCAGTCCTTCTTGTCGTCCTTCTTGTCGTCCTTTTTCCTCGCCTTCCTCTAAAATATCTTGATAGATGACGGATTCTCTCATAATGTCACTCCGAAGAATATTTTTAATCGTCTCTCGATTTAATACTAACCCGGCGAGAATACTGGTAGCGGCAGCGAGATTGCTTTGCACCTGTTTTTCGGAGATAGTTTCTAAAGAACGGGACACCAGACTTAACAGCTGTTCGGGATCATCGGTATTGCTGAGGACGGCAAAGGGTAATAAACCGGGATGATGGAAAAATTGTGGTGTATTTTCTTCCCAAAGACGGATGACTTGGAAGGAATGAAAGGTTTCCCCCAGACGGAAAGTATTTTCTTGCACTAGGGGGGAATCACTGCGTCGCAGATAAATTACCACTTGACGCATTTGTTTTTGGGGATGACGACGATAGACGCGAATGCGATAATCGAGCATTCGGAAAGGAATCTTAGAGTCGGGGTCGGTTTGAAATTCAGTATGGAGAATCAATTCCTCTGACTGCAAAAAAATCAGAGAATCGGCACGAATGGGGTCTAATTGTAATTCCGTCGGGTCGAGGACGGTTAAGGAGAGGGGAGAACCCAATAACCAAGTGGCTAGATCATCGGAGAAGTTTTCGGC